>CAZLZM010000013.1:6737-16936 GCA_964563995.1 uncultured Nitrosopumilales archaeon | reverse complement strand
TACCATATATTTAATATGATTAATTGATCAATAAGCTTTATCTTGACATCCTCGTTTAAAAGATTATATTAGTTATTTATAGCAGTTCTATACATGCAGATACTACATATATCAGATACCCATCTAGGTTGTATGCAGTTTAACCTTAAAGAGAGGGAAGAGGATGTATATGAGGCATTCTATGAGGCTATAGATACAGCAATAAAAGATAAAGTATTTGCAGTAGTACATGCAGGTGATATATTCCATATGCCTAGATCATCTGGGTTTGCATTACATAATTTTACTGAGGCTATAAAAAGGTTAAATGAGCATAATATAAAGTTCTTCTTTACTCTAGGCGAGCATGATATAAGCAGGGTTAGAGATAAACCATTACCATTGATATTCCATAAGTTAAATATGGCAGAGTATGTAGGTGATGGGAAGGCTCATGTTCATGACAACCTGCTTATTACAGGCTTACATAAGCGTAGAAGGAGCGAGTATGATACTCTATTGAATGAGCTTAAGGGTATCGGTAAAGTCTACTATTCTGATAAAAGTATTAAAAAGATTCTAGTCTTGCATCAAGGGCTATATGAGTTCCATAGATATGCAGGTGAGTTAAGTGTAAATGATCTTCCTAAGGGCTTTGATTACTACGCAATGGGGCATCTACATGATCATGCATGCAAGGTATTTGATGGCATAGGTATGGTATGTTACCCTGGTTCAATAGATATTACTCCAGGTGAAGGAATAAGGGATGTTAAGAAGGGCTTCTGTATAGTTGATCTCTCATCTAGTGAGGCTAAGGTAGAGTTTATTGAGGTAAAGTCATCTAGGAAGAGTCTATTGTATGATATAGACTATGAGAAGTTGGATACCTCTATTTCTAGTATTCTTAACCAAGTTAAATCATTAGGCAATGGAAAGAAGCCTCTAGTCTATGTTAAGGTTAAGAGCAAATCTAGAGTAATAGATAATTCAAAGGTATCAAGCATATTATCAAGGTTAAGTGAGTACTGCTTGCATTATATATGGGAGCCTATAGTAATGGATAGCATACAGAGTAAGGGTAAGGTATATACACAGAAGCCAGATATAGATAAGGAGTTGCTTAGTCTGGCAGAGAATGTATTAGGTGATAGTAGCAACGCTGAGTTTGCTGTTCATGATCTACTGAGTATGTTAACAAGCGATAGAGTTGATGATGCTGTAGATGCTATATGGAAGAAGTTCCATGATATGGTAAAATAGATCAGCAAGTAAAGATATGATAAACAGGATTGAATTATCAGACTTCATATCTCACAAGTATAATTTACTTGAGTTTACAGACGGAGTTACCATATTCATAGGCAAGAATGGCTCTGGTAAATCATCTGTGATAGATGCCATAACATATGCTCTTTATGGTGAGCATACAAGAAGAAGTAACGGAAATCTTGTAAGATATGGAGCAAGTAATGCAAGTGTTATCCTGGAGTTTACCCATAATGGTAAAAGGTATAAGGTTGAGAGGAAGCTTAACTCTAAAGGTAATCTAGACTCTGCAGTACTATACTATTATGATAACTATGAATGTAGATGGAAGATCATGGCAGCTGGGGAGAGGAAGCAGTTTGGGGAGTCGATAAGTAATGAGATAGCAAGAATAATAGGCTTAGATTACTCTAAGATGAGGATAGCTGGTATAATACAGCAAGGTGAGATAGATAGGATAATAGAGTATAAACCAAAGGATTTCAAGGAGTTGATAAACAGTATAATAGGAATAGATATGTTAGATTACTCTTATGTTAAGATGAACGATGTTATAAAAGGATTTAGAGATAAGCTTAGAAAGGAGTATGGTTATGACGATCTTAATATTGCTATTATAGAGAGTAAGATAAGTAAGGGTAAGAATGAGTTAGATAAGCTTAGTAATGATTTAGCATATAATAAGGTAAGGCTTGAGGATATAAAGGGAAAGAAAGAAACCCTTGAGAAAGAGTATGAAGAGATGAAGAGGATCAAAGCAAAACATGATAAGTTAAACCTTCAGATGAATAACCTTGCTGAATATCTGAACAACAAAAAGGGTATAATTGCTAAAGAGATAGAGGAGTTAAGAGGATTGATAGATAAAGCAAATAAGTGTATTGCTATAGTTGGCGATGAGACTAACATAGAGAATGAGATTAATAGAATAGAGAAAAGGATTGATGAGATCATAAATCAGATAAACGAGGTTAGCAAAGAGTATGCAATAAGTGAACAGATGGTTGAAGAAGCAAGAAAGATGTTAGAGATAATCAATGAGGCAAAGAAGCACATAAGATACATTAATGAGTACTCTAATGTATATGGGATGTTAAATGAAGTAAAAGATAAGATGAATAGTATAAATGAGAAGATCATTTTATACAAGCAAGAGATAGCAAGGATAGATGGGTTGTTAGAATGCTCAAGCATAGAGATAAAGGATGGTATATGCCCTATATGTAAAAACAAGATTAATAATTTAGATGAGTTAAAGGAAGAATTAGCTAGAGAGAGAGCAAATCTTAATGATAAAAGAATAATGTTAAATGAGAGGATAAAAATATTAGAGAAGGAGAGAGCAAGTTTAGAGAAAGAGATCAGTCGATTAGAAGACAAGGTAAAGATATTTGAGAACGCAAAGACATTCTTACAGGCACACTCATTGCTTAATGAGGATATTAATGTAAAGGAGAGAGAGGCATTAGCAATACTTAATAGAGATATTAAAAGCCTAAAGAATAGACTATCAGAGTTAAATAATGAGAAAACCAATTTAATTAAGAGAAGAAGAGAATATGATAATAAATATAGACAGATAATTGAAGCAAAGACATTCCTGAGGGCGAATAGAATAGATTCTATCAATGTTATTAATAATCTTATTAACGGATTAAATGAGAAAGAGAGAATATACAAAATATTGAGTAGTGATATCTATACTAAGATGAGAGAAAGAGAGGAGATCAAAGATCTTGCCATAGATGATTACTCAAAGAATTTAATAGATAGTATATTAATATTGAGAGAGGAGAGCAAAGAATTCTCAGAGGTTAGGTTTAAGGAGTTAGAGAATAAGATTAAAGGTATATATGAGGAAGAGAAGAATATCGCTATAAGCATAGCAAGTATAGAGAATGATATTGCTAGAGTAAATAAAGATATAGATGAACTTAGTAGAGTAAAAGGCATACTTGATAATGCTAAAATATACATAGATTTGCTTGAGAGGATTAGAAATAATGTATTTCATAGAGATGGTCCTGTTGCAAAGAGCCTTAGGAGTTGGGCACTTGAGAATATATCTATCATTGCATCAGAGTATGTTAAGTTATTTGATATAGGAGTATCAAACATAGAGCTAAGAGAGAGTAGTAATGCAGTTGATATAGTATGCTATGGTAAGAGAGGGGTTATAGATATATACTCGATGAGTGGGGGTGAGAAGGTAGCATTGGTATTGGCATTACGGTTTGGTATAGCGTATGTTATGGGAGGATACAAACTTGATTTTATAATACTCGATGAGCCTACAGTACACCTAGATGAGGATAAGAGGAGTATAATAGTTGAACTCATATCTACACTTGCTAGCAGTACATCATTAAAACAGATGATAGTTATAACACATGATAGTGAGATATTTGAGAATGCCGATGTTGTTGATAACATCTACAGATTTGAGATGAGTGATCAAGGTACAAGGATAGTCAAAGAATGAGTTTTATCTTTAAAAAAGAAAATAGTTAATAAATAGTAATTAATCAATTCTTATCTTAAAATTATAAGAAGACTATCATCCCTCCCTTCTTTGCTGCTGGCAATGCATCATTTAGGAACCCTATGACATCCTCGAACTCAACACCCTCCTCAAGGGTATCTTGTGTTATACCCATCTGCTTAAGCATATCCTTGCTTGGGCCACATGCAGTAACCCTAACTCCTGCTGCTATGGCATCTTTAAGGTACTTCTCTAGCGGTGGTGCTCCTGCTAAGGTTATCTTACTTGCTCCTCCCTTCTTAACTATCTCTAATGCATCCATTGTACAGTAAACCTTACACTTTGCACCCATGGCAACACTACCTAATGCTAGAACAAATGCTGGATACGCTCTACTAGGATCCTTTGATACCAGCACTATGTGAACCTCCTGTTCCTCACTCTCTTTACTCATATGGATTCTTTGATATTATAGGATAGCATAGTATTAAACCATTACTAAATAGATACAGGAACAAGATGTTTATATTATACTTATACGTTATTAGATCAATGCCTTGCGCTATATGCAATGCAAGGTTTGCTGAACATGAGTGTATATACTGCAACAGTAGGATATGTTCTGGCTGTATAGATGATAATGCAAAGAAGTGTATAAGATGTAAGAACTTAAAGAGCATGCCAAACAGGAGATTTTTAATGAAGAATATTCATCTATTCATATTAATAGGCTTAGCATGGTTATTCATAGTATTCCCTTATCCATTTCTGTTAGGCTATGAGTACTCATTTCATAATGCTGTTCTTATACCAGTTATAGTAGCAACTGTAGGCATGATAGTACCTCTGGTCTTCCTATTCAGATACTGGAAGAGAAATGGAGGATAGCAATATTTAATGATCAACAAAAAGATAGCATCATCAATAATAATATTATAGTTGTGATTGTAATTCTCTTACTATAGCATCTGCAACCGCTTCGGTACTGCTACTTCCTCCTATATCCATGGTCTTTATACCCTTGATCAATATATTTGATACACAACGTTCTATAGTGCTTGAGGCTTCTAAACACCTTTTATCATTGTGCTTCATACCAAGCCAATTGAACATCATACCTGCTGATAGTATGAATGATAAAGGATTAGCTATACCCTTGCCTGCTATATCTGGTGCAGAACCATGTACCGGTTCAAATATTGCATAGTTATCGCCTATGTTTGCTGATGGTGCTAAACCTATGCTGCCTGCAATCTGTGCTGCTTCATCAGATAGTATATCACCATACATATTGCTTGTAACTATAACATCGAACTGCTCTGGATTCCTTATAAGGTTCATTGCGCATGCATCAACATACATATCAGCAAAGCGAATACTCGGATACTTCTTTGATACCTCTTTACAGCATGAAGCGAATAAGCCATCTGTCTTCCTTAGTAGGTTTGCCTTATGCACAGCTGTTACATGCCTCTTGCCATCCCTAAACTCTGCTAACTTGAATGCGTAATCTGCTATCCTTAACGATGCCCTCTTCGTTACAACCTTAACCGCTATGCTAGCACTGCTATCAAGCTCATACTCAAGCCCAGCATATAGATCCTCAGTATTCTCCCTAACTATTACAAGATCTATATTGCTACGCAAAGAGTCAACGTTAGGATATACCTTAGCTGGTCTTACATTAGCATAGAGATCAAGACTCCTCCTTAAGTACACTATTACATCAGCAGCACTCTCCCCTATTGGAGCCTTCAAGCAGGCATCTGTATTCCTTATAATGTTAATTGAATGCTCTGGTAATGCTTTACCATAAAGCCTTACACTTGAATCACCAGCCTCAACATCAAGTATCCCAATGTTTAAGTTCATTTTATCTTGCAAAGCATATAGTACCTTCTTTGTTGCAAGTGATATCTCTGGTCCTATACCATCACCTTCTATGAAGGCTATCCTATACATACATTAAGGACATAATTATAGCATTAATTACTCTTACTACATCTAAAATAATCGTTTTGATTTAGGTTATTTGATTAGCGCTCTTTTAAACTATACCGTGTAACCCTTAACCTCTCTATCCTTATCCATATCCATAGTTTTCTTCATCATAACCTTATTTATCCCATTTATCATTGCTTGGACGCTTGTAACAACTATATCCTCTCCAGTTGATCTTGCACTTGCTATCCTACCTTTGTTATCTTCAACCTTGATACTAACCTCTGCTAGTGCATCTGAACCTCCACTTATAGCCTCTAGCCTAAACTCACTTAACCTTATGCTTGCTATATTATCTGTTATTCTCTGTATTGCCTTTAATGCAGCATCAACTGGACCTACACCAGTCTCAGCTACTATGTACTCTTTACCATCTATCATAAGCCTTACAGATGCTGTAGGTACAACGTTTATACCTGTAGTAACAACAAAGTCAATAAGCTTAACATGTTCAACTATACTCTGCTGGTTCATAACCTGTGATGCTATTGCTACTAGATCTGCGTCAGTAACATGTTTACCCTTGTCTCCTAACTCCTTAACCTTTGCTACTATCTGCCTTAGCTGCTCCTGTGTAGGCTTTATGCCATACTCAGCGAGCATAGCAGATATACCATGTATCCCTGCATGCTTACCAGCCTCAAGCCATCTCTTTCTACCAACTAACTCTGGGCTTATAGGCTCATAGCATAATGGATTAGATAGTATACCATGTGTATGTATACCAGACTCATGACCAAATGCATTCTCGCCAACTATAGCCTTATTTGGTTGTACTGCTATTCCTGTTAGGCTTGATACTAACTTTGATGTTTCATAAAGCAAAGTTGTATTTATCCGAGTCTTCTTATTATACAAGCAGTGTAGAGCCATCACAAACTCCTCTAGCGATGCATTACCAGCCCTCTCGCCTAAGCCATTAATAGTTACATGTGCACACTCTGCTCCAGCCTCTATAGCAGCTATTGAGTTTGCTACAGCTAAGCCAAAGTCATCATGGCAATGTATACTTATAGGTACATCTATAACTTGCTTTAATTCTAATATGAGGGAGTGTATATACTTTGGTGTTGCATAACCTACTGTATCTGGTACATCTATCCTATCTGCATGCGCATCAACTACTGCCTTGTATACCTGCTTTAAATACTCTCTATCACTTCTTGTAGCATCCTCTGCAGAGAACTCTACATACAAACCATGAGCCTTACAGTAGTCTACCGCATCAACTGCCTTCCTTAAAGCCTCCTCTCTACTCATCTTAAGTTTATACTGTAGATGTATATCTGATGTTGCTATGAATGTATGTACATACTTTACATCACATGCTAGAGCAGCATCTATATCTCTCTTATCTGTTCTAGCAAGAACAGAGATCTCGCTCCTTAATCCTTGCTTAACTATCATCTTAACTGCCTCCATCTCTCCGTTTGATACTATTGGAAAGCCTGCCTCTATAACATCAACTCCTAACTTATCTAACTGAACTGCTATAGTAAGCTTATCCTCTGGTGTTAATGTTACCCCTGGAGTCTGCTCACCATCCCGTAGTGTTGTATCATATATTCTTACATACTCACTCATATATCACACCTCTAGGCAATGCACATGCACCAGTCCTTGCTAACTGTATTATTCCATAATGCTCAACCAATGACTTGAATGCATCTATCTTATCTGGTGTACCAGTTATCTCTATCATTATCGACCTCTTACTAATATCAACAACCTTCCCCCTAAAAACATTTACTAAATTCATAATCTCTAACCTTGTTGTAGGATCCTCAACTCTAAGCTTTATCAATGCTAACTCTCTATAAACACTATTATCCAATGGTAGCCTCTCCACATTAACAACATCTATTAGTTTCATCAACTGCTTAACAAGCTGCTCAACTGTATGTTCATCGCCATTTATAGTTATAGTTATCCTTGACAGATCATTCTGCTCTGTTGGACCTACAGATAATGATTCTATATTGAATCCTCTTGCCCTAAACATATTTGATACCCTAAAGAGTACCCCAGGCTTATTCTCCACCAGTGCAGATATTATATTCCATCCCAATCCAGACACCGCTATATGCTAACCTTATGCAGCAAGTATGGTATCCTTTAACCCCTTGCCTGGTGGCATGAAGGGGAATACATTTTCCTCAGGGTCTATAGGTATATCTATAACTGTTGTAACATCACTTTTTAATGCTGTCTTTATAGCCATCTCAAGTTCTTGCATACTCTGAGCTCTGATACCCTGTGCACCATAAGCCTCAGCTATCTTAACAAAGTCTGGCACCCCCTTTAGATCAACGCCTATCATCCTTCTGTTGTAGAATAACCTTTGCCATTGAGCTACCATACCAAGTGAGTAGTTGTTGAGCAAGAATACTATAACAGGTATATCCTCAAGCACCGATACCGCTAAAGAGTTCTCTGTCATATTAAAACTACCATCACCAGCAATATCAACAACATGAACATCAGGTTTTGCTACTTTAGCCCCTATTGATGCTGGAAACCCAAAACCCATAGTCCCTAACCCTGTTGAGCTGAAGAACGTGCCTGGGACTATAACATCGAAGTGTAGAGATGTCCACATCTGACATTGCCCAACCTCTGTTGTTACTATGCTCTCTGCTGGAAGCAACTCCCTTAACTTCTTTATAGCCTTCATAGCAGTTAACTCTCTGCTACCATTATCTTTAACTATACTCCTATAGTAATCTTTTACCTCTCTAACATGCTTTAACCATGAAGTCTCTTCTCCCTCAGTGTACTTCTTTATAACCCTGCTTGCAAGCATCTTAAGCATTATCCTTAATGATACCTTAACATCACCAACTATACCTACATCTACCTGCTTATTCTTACCTATCTCTGCTGGATCTATGTCTATATGTATTATCTTCATGTCCTTCCCAAATTCATCGAACTTGCCCACGGATCTATCTGAGAACCTTGAACCTATCGCTAGCAATACATCTGCCTCAGTTATGAGTTTATTAGCCTCAGCATGACCATGCATGCCTATAGGACCCAAGGATAATGGATGGTTCTCTGGGAAAACACCTTTGCCCTTGAATGTTGTAACTACTGGGATCATGAGCATCTCTGCCAATGTCTGTAGTTCATTAAATGCCCCAGATATATGAACCCCTCCACCAGCCATTATCATTGGCCTCTCAGCACTTAATAGTAGATCTATAGCCTTTGCTACTTGGGTAACATCGGGTTCTATATGGGGAGAGTATCCTCTTATCTTAACCAACTCTGGAAACTCTGTATCTGCAACCTCTTGCTGTACATCCTTTGGTACATCTATAAGAACAGGTCCTGGTCTACCACTCTCTGCTATATAGAATGCCTTCTTAACAACCTCAGGTATCTCTTTAGCACCCATAGGCTGAAAACAGTACTTTGTTATAGATGTACATATACCAACTATATCGCACTCTTGGAATGCATCCTTGCCTATCATTGCCCTAGGTACTTGCCCAGTTATAGCAATTATTGGGCTAGAGTCCATGTATGCTGTTGCTATACCAGTTACTAGATTGGTTGCTCCTGGACCTGAGGTTGCTAGGCATACACCAGCCTTACGTTTTATTCTAGCATAGCCATCTGCCATATGGGCTGCTGACTGTTCATGCCTGATAAGTATATGCCTTATGTTACTTGAGTATAACTCATCGTATATTGGTAGATTTGCTCCCCCTGGCATACCAAAGACTACATCTACACCCTCCTTCTCCAATGCCTTGATCAGAGCCTTTGCGCCAGATAGTTCAACCATTACTATTCACCTTTCCAATTGGATGATTTACTATATTATTAGTATCAACAATAATACGATTGATGTTAAATTCAATTATATATGTTAATGATTTGTAATACCCATACTGCATGTAGTGATAAGAGTATATGAATAATTATAAATATTTTACTTGCCACATGCTTACGTCATGAAAGAAGATACTGAAGAGGTTAGGAGGATAGAGAGACTGATATACAAAGCGTTTAACATAGGTAAGAACAAAGACCTTAATTCAATAGAGATTATACATGATAAGAGGTTAACCAAGTTCAGTGATACCCCACCATACCATAGAATGAGTTATGAAGAGGCTTGTTTACATGAGGAGATGTTCTTTGCTAATGTATCCGATTATGATTTTACCATAGAGGATCTTAGAGTAGATATTCTTTACATAGATGGCAATGAAGGTATAGCCTTGGCAACTTTCATACTTGAACATAAAGGCATAGTAGTTGATGATTACAGTTTCACTGGACAAGTTATGAGAGAGAGGGTTAGGTGCACTCTAGTGTTGAAGAAGAGTAATGGCGAGTGGTGTATATTGCATGAACATCTCTCCAAATTTATTGCATAAGTAGGTAGTAATATTTATTAATAATGAGTCCAAAATAAAGACCAGATATACAAATCAATTAATTATTGTAATGGTAT
>CAZLZM010000013.1:0-6637 GCA_964563995.1 uncultured Nitrosopumilales archaeon | reverse complement strand
ATATGTATATGCAGTAAAGAAGAATACTTATACCGCAGTTAACTCTAACAAGTACGAATGGCTCTAATGGTGATGTAACATCTTACAAACCTTCAATAGTTAACACAATAGATAGTGATCAAGGGATTATATGGTGTATATTGCTAATGGTGTTAAACATACAATAGGAGCAGTAATTGATGTGGTATAAAACAAATACTGGTAGCATAATAGGATATTTAATGGTATACGTACATGATCCTTCAAACACATCTTATAAAGGGGTACATTATGTATACTCTGGTTATGTACATACTAGTAGTTCGGTTAACATTAGGGCAGTAACATGTAAAGCATCAACAGATACAAGTACACAAATGTAACCCTCCTGAAAATAGTTACTGTCGGATAGGTACTGTAATAGATATAAGTAGAGGTTACTCATTAAGCAAGAGCAGGTGTTATGGAACTTATTCTAATACAAACTTTACTATTGGAATACCTAGAGTAGTGAGCAGATCATTCTCAACATATAGTACATCAAATACGCTAACTAACCTATTCGATAACCTCCAATTCTTATGGATGAATGGTTCTACTCAACAATGGGAGTACTTTGTGAATAAGCAAGATATATGGATAAGCGAGATGAAATGTAATAGCACAAGCAGTACCGATTCTACAGGCTGTTATAGACTTCCTTGCTAACACACGAAAGTTTGGTACTGGACCACTAACATACACCGTAGATGATTGTACAATAGATTCAACAGTATAGGAGCTAGGAAGTGAGTTACGATGAATAGGATCAAATATTTATATTACAATCACACTAATTGCTATTGGTATATTCGTATCTATACTAAAGCCTTGGTAATAACTTATTTGCTGTAAGCAATACTAGATATACAATATATGGGAGCATTACTCTGAGTGTGATGTTGATGCTCAATTGAAGATAATAATAGTAGATGTATTAAAGGAAAGATATCCGTTTGAAGTTAAGCTGTATTCCCAACATATATACCAAATGGTTATAAATTAATTGCTGTAGATTGGGTTATAGATGGGCCTGATCAGCCGAATGGTTACATTAAGTTAATCTACTGGGATAAAGGTGATTGTAAAAAGTTATTCTTTGAAGTAGATGAGAATGCAGCATACGCATTGCATGGTGCCTTTATGTATATAATGATACTTCCGATAAACCCAGACCAGTACTCAAAGGTACAAACGATTCACAGGCAGATAAAGCACTTGCTGATTATAAGAGTAGAAAGAATGAGATGCGTGCACCTATTCAAGAAGTAAGGTTAAGCAATGGTTATAGAGCAGTAGGATGGGAACCGTTCATGGGTATAAGTGGTATGGCTATGATTAAATGCCCAGAGTTTGAAGGTAGAGAGGTTATTGATACAATAGTTGATATCAATGATTATGTAACATGCATGTATGATGATGGAAGTATTTACAAATGGTTCTTGAATAATAACTGAAGAGGCTCCTCAGGCTGGTATGGTAACTTATCTTCATGAAGATTACAATCTTGGCATAGGGGTTAGAGTAAGATTGCCATTAAGTGAGTTAGCAGAGATAGCTGGTTCGATTAAAAGTACTGAATGATTTCCAATATAATACAATATCAAAATTATATATAAAGCCTTTTCAATAGTATGTAAAGGGATGAAGGTTTTAGAACATGTTAACTTAAATAATAATAGTTTAGAATGGATAGATGTTGATGAGCCTAATAGAAGCATATTGAACACATTAGTAAAGAGTTATAACCTTCACCATCTGCATGTTGAGGATTGCTTATCAAAGATACAGTTACCAAAGGTTGATAAGTTTGCTGATACCCTCTTCGTAATATTACACTTCCCTGCTTATAACAATGGTATACCAAAGGGCATACAACTATCTATATTTGTAGGCTTTAACTTCTTGATAACTGTCCACAAAGGTGAGATAAAACCTCTAACGGAACTATTTAACATATGCAAGAGCGATAATACCCAGAGGATTATAATAATGAGCAATCCTGTAGTACTATTGCATAAGATAATAGATATGCTAGTTGATGAACTCTTGCATGTAATAATAAAGATAGAAGGTAATATAGAGGATATAGAGGATCTTGTATTCGATGAGAAGATATCTGCAATTAAATCTATAACATACCTTAGGAGGGAGATACTCGCATTAAGAAGGATAATCATACCTTTAAGGAGAGTGATAGCAGATATAGCAAGGGAGAGTCAGAGGTTCTCAAGCAATGATATGAGCCCATACTGGAACGATGTTAAGGATCATGTTGAGAAGGCTATAGATATGCTTGATGTCGCTAATGAGACTATTAATATATACAAGGATACAGATTTTATACTTAGTAGCGAGAAGACAAATAAGATACTTGCTGTTCTAACCATAATATTTACACTATCCATACCTGCTACACTAATAGCAACCTTCTATGGTATGAATGTTATACTCCCTGGGGGAGTTAATGAACCATGGATGTTCTTTGGTAAGTATACTACGCTTATAGTAACAGTAATGCTCTCAGCAGCAAGTGCACTCTTTATGCTATACTACTTCTACAGGAAAGGATGGCTGTATGAGAAGTAAGTACATTAACCTGCTAGTCTATATAGATAGATATATCAACTAGGTTAATATTTTCCTTCTTCTACAAGATGATCATATGCCTATACTACCTATAGATGCTTGTAGATACGGGAGTGAGGAGGTTAAAAGGATATTTGAGGAGGAGCAGATACTTAAGTACAATCTAGAGTTCGAGGCTGTGGTTGCTGAAGCACAGGGCATACTAGGAATTATACCAAAGGATGCTAGCAATGAGATAGCACATAAAGCAAGATCTAACATTGTTAAAATTGATAGGGTTAAGGAGCTTGAAGCAGTTAGGGAGCACGATGTTGCTGCAATGGTTGAAGCATTGGTAGAGGTATGCAGCGATATAGCAAAGCCATGGGTACACTATGGCTTAACTAGTTACGATGTTGTTGATACTAGGCTAGCAATGCAGATACGTGACTCACTTAAGATAATAGAGGGTAAGGTTAAAAGACTAACCTTATTGCTTGTAGATAAGGCTCTGACATATAAAGATCTACCAGCAGTTGGTAGAACTCATGGGCAGCATGCAAGTATAATATCCTTTGGTTTGAAGTTTGCTGTATGGGCCTCTGATATGCTCATGCATCTAGAGAGGTTAAAGGAGATTAGGAAGAGGATTCTTGTATGCAAGACACTAGGTGTAGTAGGTACTGGATCACTAATGGGAGCTAAAGCCTTAGAGGTTCAAAGAATAGTTGCTGAGAGGTTGAACCTTTATCCTGTTGACGCTGCTACACAGGTTATATCTAGAGAGAGGATTGCTGAGTTTATAGCAGCGCTAACCCTGATAGCATGCACGCTAGATAAGATAGCTGTTGAGATAAGGAACTTGCAAAGGAGTGAGATAGATGAGGTTATGGAACCTTTCAAGGCAGGTCAGATGGGTAGTAGTGCAGTACCTGTTAAGAGGAACCCAATAAAGAGTGAGAGGGTATCAAGCCTGGCAAGGTTAATGCATGGTATGCTTATGGTAGCGTTGGAGAATATAGCACTATGGCACGAGAGGGATCTGAGTAACTCTGCTAATGAACGCTTTATAATACCTATGAGCATAATACTACTTGATGAGATGCTTAATGCTATGATTAATGTTATCGCTAATCTTAAGGTTAATCCTGATAGTATATCAAGGAACCTTATGCTTACAAAAGGTCAGATATTTGCTGAGTTTGTTTTAGATGCATTAATAAGGAAGGGTATAAGTAGGATAGAGGCATATAAATTGGTGCAGAGTATAGCATTTGAGGCAAGTGGCAATGGTATAGAGTTCCTTCAAGCATTAAAGAGTAATGAGAGGATAAGTAAGATTATACCTAATGATGAATTAGATAGCATATTTAATGCTAAAGAACATTTGGGTGCATCCTACACTATTATAAAAGAGATAGCAGATAAAGCAGCAATGATATGCAGATGATCTTGATTAATATAATTAATAATGATTTGATTTAAATATAGTTACCCTTAAAGTTATGCCCATGCAAGATACTGTCAACATCTCCCTTGCATCTATTGAAGAAGGTAAAGAGTTAAAAGATAGATACGATGTTATAATACTAGGCTCAGGTCCAGCAGGGTTAACAGCAGCAATATACTGCTCAAGGGCAAAGTTAGATACCTTGGTTATAAGTGGTACATTGCCAGGAGGGCAGTTGATGAATACACATATGGTTGAGAACTTCCCAGGCTTCCCCCACGGTATATTTGGACCAGAATTGATGATGAACATGCGTATGCAAGCAGAGAGGTTTGGTACAACTATAGTTGATGATGTTGCTACAAATGTTGAATTACTTAAAGAACCATTCATAATACATACCATTGATAAAAGATTCGAGGCTTACGCTGTTATAATAGCCACTGGAGCGTCCCCAAGAAGACTAGGCTTGAAGAGTGAAGAGATGTTTGCTGGTAAGGGTGTATCTTACTGTGCTACATGTGATGGACCATTCTTTAAAGGTGAAGATATAGTGGTTGTAGGGGGAGGTGATAGTGCTGTTGAAGAGGCTCTATTCTTAACAAAGTTTGCAAATAGTGTGTATATAGTACATAGAAGGGATAAGTTAAGGGCAAGCAAAATAATGCAAGAGAGAGCGTTCTCAAATCCTAAGATAAGTTTTGTATGGAACTCTGTTATAGAGGATATAATTGGTGATAAAAAGGTACATGGTGTAATAGTTAAAGATGTTATAAATGGTGATAGAAGAGAGTTGAAGTGTGGAGGAGTATTCATTGCAATAGGGCATGAGCCTAATACACAGATATTCAAAGGGCAGATAGATATGGATGAGAGAGGTTACATAAAGGTTAAAGAGTACACAAAGACTAATATAGAAGGTGTATTCGCAGCAGGAGACGTGCATGATCCTATATATAGGCAAGCAATAACTGCTGCAGGATTTGGTTGTATGGCTGCATTAGATGTTGAGAGATACTTAACTGAAAGGAAGTATAAACATTAATTAATTGTACAAATAAATTTATAAAATAATTAAATTAATCAATTAATAAAATCATATAATAATATTATGTTACTTATTAATTTAAAGTAAATTAATTATTAATTAAAAGCAAGGAGGTGCTTAGCATGGTAGCATTTCTTAAAGCATCATCAAACTCCTTAGCAGTAAATACTTCCTGCTGTGTATACAGGCTCTTGAACTTTCTGCCATCATCAGCGAATACTGTAACTATAACACCTTCATCTATCTTATCTACTAATTTGCATACAGCAGCCATAACACAACCTGACGATGGCCCAACCAAAAGCCTCTCCCTTGCATACAACTCCTTAACCATCTTGAATGACTCCTCATTTGTTATGGTATACCATTCATCTACTATATGCATCCTTCTGTCGAGTAGTGATGGAATATTGGACTCCTCAAAGTTCCTTAGACCTTGGATAAGATGCTGCCTTTGTGGTTGAACTGCTATGATCTTTATCTTACTATCCTTCTCTTTAAGATATGTACCTACACCTGTTATGGTTCCGCCAGTACCTACCCCTGCTACAAAGTGGGTAACTTTACCATTGGTCTGCTTGTATATCTCTGGTCCAGTACCTTCATAGTGCGCTAAGAAGTTTGCATCATTCTCATACTGGTTAGGCATGAAGTACTTATCCGGTCTTGCCTTTGCTATAGCCTTTGCTAAAGATATGCTCTGATCAGTACCTACTCCTACCCTAGGGCATAGATCATCGCTAGTCTCATGTATATCTGCCCCTAATGCTCTTAGTATGCTCTTGGTCTCCTCACTAACCTTCTCTGGTATTACTATCTCAACCTTGTAACCTAATAGCCTTGCTATACCACTTAATGCTATACCAGTGTTACCTGAGGTAGGTTCTATTATAACATGCTTACCCCTCTTTATCAGGCCCTTACTCTCAGCATCCTTGAACATCCAGTATGCTGCTCTATCCTTAACAGAACCAAATGGATTGAACCATTCAAGCTTAGCGTATACTCTTACCTTGTTGGTTGAGAATGAACCTAACTTTACTATAGGTGTATTCCCTATCTTATTCAATAACTCTGGGCTTAATGTTATCATAACATCACCATCATCATCATATCCTTATTCTATAATATTTCATTTATTCCATATTGTTTGATATTATCTTACTTCTTCTTCCTTATAAGGAAGGTTAGATTACTCCCATCTTTACTTATACTAACTAGTTCATGCCCTGTTCTTTGAACCCATCTTTTTATATCTTCTTCTGCATCTGGGTCGTCTGCTATAACCTTTAATATAGAGCCTATACTTAACTTCTCCATAGCTATCTTTGTTCTAAATACTGGTTCTGGACAGAACAAGCCCCTGACATCTATTGTCTTTATCTCTTCCTCTAGCATATATGCTAATTTAAAGCATTCATATTTAACGTTTACCTTCTTAACCATTTATCAATTGTCATTGAATAGATTAATTAATTAGATGTTATATGAAGTTAATGGGTTACAAGAAGATATCAAAGTGTTAATTAATAATATAAAAATTATAAAAATAT
>CAZLZM010000012.1:0-17141 GCA_964563995.1 uncultured Nitrosopumilales archaeon | reverse complement strand
TTCTCAGCATTTAGAAGAGAGTTGATAAGACCTATTACAACCTCTGCTGATGATGAACCCTTCAAGAGAGGCTTGTGAAGAAGTGCTAAGAGGATGTAAGTATGATGTGATAGCAATGAGCACCCTAGCAGCAGGATATCTTAAGCCAGAAGAGGCATACGAATACTTATTTAAGTTGCCAACTATAATAAGATCTGTAGTTGTAGGAGTATCTAGTAAGAAACATGCAGAAGAGACTTTCAGATTGCTTAATGATATAATGATGAGGAGAGGAAGTAGATAAGATAGGTAATATGAATTACAATATACATCTACCTTCAGATATACTAGTTACTGGAGGGGCAGGATTCATAGGAAGTCATTTAGTGGATAAGTTACTTGCTGATAGTACTGATAACCTTAATGTTCATGTTCTTGACAATCTCAGCACGGGTAAATATTGCGCATGTTAGCAGATGGTCTTCTAGTAGATGCTCATTCAGATTCTTCAGGCTTGATCTTGTAACTGATGATCTTCTTGATGATGATGCTCTTTCTAGCAATGATTACTCTATTATATTCCATCTTGCAGCAAACCCTGATGTAAGATCAAGTAGCATAAATCCAAAGTTACATTTAGAGCAGAATATATTAGCAACATTCAACATACTAGAGTATGCAAGAAAACGTGATATAGAGATCTTTGTATTCACATCATCCTCAACCGTATATGGTGAGCCAGAGATTATACCAACACCAGAGGAGTACCCATTGCAACCAATATCAATGTATGGTGCAAGCAAGGCTGCATGTGAAGCAATGATATGCTCATATGCAAATATGTATGGCTTTAAAGCAGTTATATACAGGCTTGCAAATGTAATAGGAGGAAGGAGCACTCATGGTGTTATATATGACTTCATAAAGAAGTTGAATGCAAACAGATTAACGTTAGAGATACTTGGGAATGGAAGGCAGAGAAAGTCATACATACATGTTAGTGACTGCATAGATGCAATGTTAATAGGACTTAATAGTAATGATAAGGTAAGCATATTCAATGTTGGATCAGATGATTATGTTGATGTTATAACTATAGCAGATATTGTAACTAAGACTTTAAACCTACATGGTGTTAAATACATATTTAGTGATAATGGTGATGGAAGAGGCTGGAATGGTGATGTAAATTTAATGCTCCTTGACACTAGAAGGTTAAAGGCTCTAGGATGGAGAGCAAGATATAACAGTAAGGAGGCAATTGAAGAGACTGCAAGAGAGATGGCTTTATTACAGAAATCAGGTATAATATGTTAGAACATATTATATGGCATATACCTACTATAATAATAGCACTTTTTTACACTGCATATGGTCTATTGGCATTATTACTAGGTAAAGAGGAGAAGTACAGGAATATGTTGAGGAAGATAAAGAATTATAATTATAGACCATTCATCTCAATAGTTATTCCTACATATAATGAGGAGAAGATAATAGCATCCACACTAGAGAATACATTGAGCATAGATTATCCTAAAGATAGGATAGAGATAATAGTTATTGATTCTTCAGACGATAAGACACCGGAGATAGTTGCTGAATATGCTACGCATTATCCATACATCAAGTTGATTAAAACTGAAAGAAAAGGAGTAGCAACAGCACGTAACGAAGCATATAGTATAGCAAGAGGAGAGATAGTCATAAAGACTGATTGCGATAGCATACTAAAGAGTGATGCTATATCTGAAATAGTAGCAAACTTTGCAGATAGAAGGATAGGTGCAGTTACTAGCAGGGTAATGGCACCAAATAATGAAGGATTAGAGATCAACTATCGCTCAATACAGCATAGGATACAGATAGCAGAGTCAATCATAGATTCAACATATATATTTAATACATTATCAGCATTTAGGAGAGCCCTTATAAGACCAATAACTACATCTGCTGATGATGCAGATGTAGCATTGAATATAAGGAAGCAAGGCTATAAAGCAATATATGATCCTGATTCCATATTCTATGAAGCAAGTCCTCTAACTGTTAGAGAGAGGGTAGAGGTTAAGAGCAGAAGAGCAGTAGGTCATATAAACCTGTTGTTGAAGAACATAAGGTTATGCTTTAATCCAAAGTTATCATGGTATGGTATGTTAATACTTCCTATGAACCTATTCATGATAGTTATATCCCCAATCTTAATGTTGTTGATACCAATATTCAGCATAATAGATATGTTAACGAGCAAAGCATTCTTACTGCTTGATTATACTATTCTAGGTTCTATTCCATTAATATTTGCTCTAAGGAATAAGCCTCTAGTATCTAAGGTATGGACTATGATTGAATTGCAGATCATCCAGCTTATAGCATTGATGCGTGTAATTAAGTATGGGGATATGCGTACATGGAAGAGGGCTGAGACTACAAGAGAGTACTATGCAAGAACTGCTGCTACTACTAATAGGAGAGAATAAGATACAAATAGTAGATAGAATAGAATGAAGGTACTACTCATAACACCTAGATATCATCCTCATATAGGAGGGGTAGAGACACATGTTAAGAGTATAGCAGAGAGGCTAGTAAAGAGAGGTTATGATGTAGAGGTTTATACAACAGACCCTAGTGGTACTCTACCAATAAGGGAAGATGTAGACGGAGTTACTGTTAGAAGGTTCAGATCATTTGCTCCAGGAAATGCGTATTATCTGCCGAGTAGGAGTATGCTTACTGCATTGAAGTCTTCAGACGTTGATATAGTGCATGCTCATAACATTCAAGCATTTCCATTACTATATGCATGTATAGCAAAGAGAGAATGGCAGCGATTGGTATTGACTATGCATATGCATACTGGAGCATCTACTAGATTCAGAAATATGTTGCTTCCTCTCTATATGAGAATTGTTAGAGATCAGATAAGAAAAGCAGATAGGATAATATGTGTATCTGAGTTTGAGAAGGAGATAGTTATGAGAAGATTAGGTATAGATTCTAGAAGAGTTACAGTTATACCAAATGGTATAGGTGAAGATGTATTAAATGTTAAACGTCTAGATGATGGATTCAACTTGTTAAGCGTTGGTAGGCTTGAGAGGTTCAAGAACTTTGATAAGGTTATAGAAGCACTTCATATAATGCATAAAGAATATGGTTATAAAGATGCTAGGTTAACAATAGTTGGTGATTGTCAAGATAAAGATAGGTTGATAAGACTTGCAAGAGAGTTTAACATTAAAGATAACGTAACATTCAAGAGTAATTTGAGTAGGGAAGAACTATTACAAGAGTATGCTAGGACTAGGGTATTCTTGCTACCATCAGAGTATGAATCGTATGGTATTGCTGCTGTAGAAGCTATAGCAATGGGAATACCAACTATAGTCAATAATGGAAGTGCATTGGTAGAGTTCGTTAAAATAGGTTCAGCAATAGGTATAGATCCTCCAATAACTGCCAACAAGGTTGCTAATGCTATAGCTAAAGCAATTGATTTTAAACCTAGTGATGTAAGAGAGAGAATTCTAACATGGGATGAAGTAGTTAATAGATTAGAGCAGTTATATTTTTTGATTACCGAAGTTTCATTACATATTAATAGGTAAAGCATCGGAAGGTTCTATATGAGAATAACATTAGTACACGCATCATACTATTATAGTGGTTCAGAGAAGAGTGTTGAACTACTAGCAAGATGGTTACTAGATAATGGTCATGAAGTGAGGATAGTATCTGCTGGAAATTATAGAGCTCCAAGTGATTTGAAGGATATAGAGGTCAATGTGTTACCCCATAAAAGTACGGCATTACAATTACATTCATTATTACCCCTAGCGAGATTTATGAAACATAATGAAGATAGTACAGATATATATCATATTTATAATGTATTTCCTATGGCTGCTGCAGGACTATATAAATCACTTGGAGGCAAGAGGCCAGTTATAGCAACACTGAACAACTATGCTGGTTTCTGCCCTACTGCCAGCGCAATATATGATGAATGTAATAAACTATCATGTAAGATACGATGCTTAAGAAATAGTACTACTAATCATAAACCGTTAATGCTACCTTACGCTATGATATATCCATTATTAACTAGGCTATCTTTAAAGTTAGATAGGTATATAGCAGTAAGCAATGCAGTTAAAAGACTTTATGTAAAGTATGGTTATCCAGAAGATAGAATAACTGTGATACCAGAATTCCTTTTTATAGATAATTTAGTGCTCCCTAATAAGAACGATGATTATGTAAATGTTATTAATAACGTGTTCAAGGTATTATATGTTGGTACATTAGCATATCATAAAGGCATAGATGTATTAATAAACGCATTAAAGATTATTAAAGATAAATATAATAGCATACACCTAACCTTAGTAGGCAGCTCTAAAGATAATTATGAACAATTTCTCAGGGAATTAGTCAATAAGTTAGATCTTAATATGAATATTACGTTCAAAGGCTATGTAGACGACAATGAATTAGATTTATTATATCGTGTACACGATGTATTTATTCATCCAGCAAGATGGTCTGAACCATATGCTAGAACCATAATGGAAGCATTAATACATGGTTTACCATGTATAGTATCTGATATAGGTGGTAGTCAAGAGATCGTGGGAGATGCTGGTATAGTATTCAGAAATAACGATCCAGATGACCTTGCAAACAAAATCCTTATGCTTATTAGTAATAAGGAACTGCTTTGTAAGATGCATATGAATACGATAAAAGTTATTAGTAAAAATGATATAAATCTAATAGGAAAGAGGATTATACAGCAATATGAAGAAACCATAGATAATTCTATTTCAAGGATGTAATTAAATTATGATGTTGTCATATAACAAATTTATTAAACTAGTAAGATCATTAGGTATACCTACAATTATAAATGGTAGAGAAAATGAATATGACAATACTATGATGTCCTTAGCTAGACTAAATAAGATACATCTACTCTATGCTATCTATACAAATAATATGAGTATTACACTTCACTCTCTGTATAATATTTCAGCATCTGCCTTACTAGATGTATCAAAGATATTTAATGACAATAAGATCGATTATGCAATATTCAAGACAATAAAACCTTTCTCTTACATACCATCAGATATCGACATACTTATCCATTATAAAGATCTAAATAAAGCAATAAAATTACTTGAAGAACATAATTATTCTAGATATATAAAGGATTCACTATGCACTACTATGAGAAAAGATACGAATATAGATCTCTATCTAGATCCTTCTGTTTCTAATTTAGCGTATCTGGATGGAGAGTTATTAATGAAGCATAAGTGTGTTAAGAATATTAATGATATTAAAGTTCATACACTTACAAATTATGCTGAAATTATTGCCGTAGCTTGTCATAGTTTCTATAAAGAACAGTTGTTTACATTAAGCGATTATTACACATTGACTATATTAGCAGAAGAGCATAAAAGAATTGACGATATAATTAATTTTGCACGCATTAATAATGCAATAGATGTATTAAAGGTTACTGCGAATATATGCAAGCAAATAACACTACAAGCTTTTGAAATTGATCATCTCATCATATGTAAAATAGCAGATCTATTGAATCAAGATGTATATAACACACATAGAGATTATCCTAATGGATTTATCACTCTTCCATACAAATTTCCTCTAATATTTGTTATGAAATCGTTAATGAAAAAGGTTAGTAAAGAACGTGGTAATATTACCTTAATGAAAGGTATTCTTAAGAGTATCTCGTTAAGACAGCTAAGAAAGTTACTTGAGCACAAAGTAAGGGAAACTTATTAATAAACTTCCTATGCGTACATTAGTATTAGCAAGGGCTTTACATCCTACATGGGCAAGTGGAGAAGCTTCTTACGCTTATAATATACTTAAAGCATTATCAATGATTGATAATAGTATCATGGTCATATCTAGCATAGATTCGAGAAGATTCAATAAAGCAGCTACATCTGATAAAGAGATCTTCAATCAATTTATCAATACTAATAATATATTATATAGTCATTTTGATTGTGACTTGAATGATACAAATGCAGCATATACAGCATTGAAAGATATAGTTGGCTCAGAGGGTTTTGATATTATCCATATAATATATCCAGGTATCTTACCAACTAAAGTCAATTCTATTATTAAGAGTAAGATAACCATTAAATATAGTTATCTATTACCATCTTCTAGATTAAGAAGCCTTATAACATCATTTATATATAAAAGAGAATATATACAAAATAATAGCGTTGATTCTATGCTAAGATTTGCTTTTACTACTAAGTACCTTGCTAACACCTATTCTTTTGATAAAAATGTGTTGATAATACCACCTGCTATAGATACAAATGTATTTGTAAAAAAGAATATTACTAAAGAACAAATACTTAATGCGCTTAATTCTTCTAAATATAAAATAGGGCTAGAGAATGTAATTAATAGCAAATACATTATATTATATCTAGGCTGGTTGGTAGAAGATAGATTCCCCTATAAGATTATACTAAAGGCTCTAAAGAGATTTTTAAAACATTACGATGCATCTATGCTCATAATAGGTAGAGAAACTGAAAAGTATAAAGAAGAAGAGAACGCTAAAGCAATAATTAATTATGCTAGAGAGCTGGGCGTATCTAATAATGTAGCAGTGGTACTTAAGGAGCTAGATGAGCAGAGTAAGGTCGATTTACTAAATGCTGTAGATCTTTTCCTATTTCCCTTAACGAGAGAAAGGCTTAATCCACCAGTTATAGATCCTCCTATGGTAGTACTAGAGGCAATGGCTCTAGAGAGACCAGTAATAACATCTAAGATACAAAGTCTGCCTTATATAATTAAAGATGGGCATAATGGATTCTTACTTGAAAAGATAGCTGAGGAGCAATTGTATATGAAGATGAAACAAGCACTAGAACATAATAATATAGGAAAAGAAGCATCTAGACTCATAAAGGAGAAATATTCTATCCAGAACATAATAGATATATTAAGAGATGTCTATCAATAATAGTAGACAAGTAAAGGCAATAATATTCTTTGGACCAGATGGTGCAGGTAAGACTACCCAAGCTGATATGCTCTTGGCAAGGTTATCAGAGTCAGGAATTAGATGCAAGAAGTTCTGGTTAAGATCGCCACATACCCTTGCTTACTTGTTATGGAGATTGTTATTCAAATTAGGTAAATATAGAATAGAAAAAAATCACGTAGGTAAAGAATTCTATGCACTTTCTTTAAAGAATCGATATACAAAAGTTATATGGTCTATTGTAGAGTTTATAAGCATAATACCTCATATACTGCGATTCTACATGTTAATAAATAGTGGTTATGTTGTAATTGCCGAGCGATATGTTATTGATACCATTGCTAATATAGCATACTTCATAGATGACAAGAGCTTCATAACCAGTAAGATGGCAAATATGATAGCAAGATTAGTACCTAAGGATACACTACTAATATACCTCGATGCAGATTATTATACAGTAGTTAATAGACGGGGCAATCTTGCTGAACCGTCTACATATATAGAAATCCAAAGGTATACTTACGAATATTACTCATTATTATTTAATCCACTCAAGATATCTACAACAAAATATAGCAAGGAAGATGTTAATAGAATTATATTACAGTATCTAAATAATTATCTGGCATCATAATGATACAGTTCAATTTCCTTACATCGCTTATTGTATTTGTAGTAATACTGCTACCATTATTCATATTCTTAATTTATAAAGTAAGAAGTCGGGTAATAGTAGAAAGATATAAAATTATACCGTTAGATTTTACTCATATTACACTTTTATTAATAGCTGCTGTAATAATTCTTATAATAGGTAGTGCTATCAGTATACTACATGGAGATTTACATATATTCTATCTAAGTGCCATGGCCTTTCTGGTAAATCTTCTAATAATAACTTTGTTTACTAATATAAACTATAGTAGACGTTTGAAAATTTACTTGCTTAATGTAATTATAGTAACTGTAACATACACTTTAACCACTAGTGCCATAAATAACTTTTATCCTTATGCCAATGATAGTACAAGAGATATAGTAGCCACTTATAAAATAATAGAGAGTGGTTTCATATACGAGGCACAAGGAATATTAAAGAAAACAGAACCTTACTATGCTACGTTACCTGCTTTCCCATTATTATTAGGATATTTAACGCTTATAATTGGCGATATTAACTTTGCATATCTGATTATTGGAATAATACAATTACTTGGAATCATTTTAGGTGTATTTATTTTATTGCTAATTATAAGTAAATATATTGTCAACAATAAGACTAGTAAAAATACTATTTATCATGATAATTATTTAACTCGGTCTATGCCATTCATAGGTTCGTTACTTATAATAGGTCTACCTTATGGATTCTTCACTATTACCGCAACTCAACCACAAAGTATAAGCTTATTATTAACAATTAGCGCGCTCTATCTATTTGTAATTTTAATAAATAATGTTTCAATAAAATCTGTAATATTAATATTTACAATAGTAGTACTAATAGCAAATATTTATCATGCACTAATAAGTATATTACTATTCATATTCATAATAGGTTCAGTATTATATAGTTATAATACTAAAAAAATATCTGTAGTATATATATCCTCTATAGTAATATTTACTTCTGTGCTTATAATGATATATTGGTATGAACCATCTTCTATATTACGTATTAATACACAATTTAATAGGATAATTAATGCCTTACTAGCTACTAGCATAACTAGTAGCATAACTACCAGTGGCGAATATCTAAGTGAGGGTTTTAAATTCTATGCTTATTCGTTTGCATTGTTATTGGCAATAATGCTAGCTCTATTATGTGTATTGATATTAAATAAATTTAAGCTCATTATTATAAATAATAAATATGTTTTTTCTCCATTTAATATATATTTTGTAATATTAATAATAACACTGATGTCGTTAGCGTTTATTTCTGTTATGGCTAACCCTTCTCAGACAGGAGGTTTAGGTCGGTATTTATTTGGCCAAGGAGCAATATTCATATTATCTTTAATAATAGTTTCTAACATATTAACAATTATAATGTATAATAAAAAGATACTTATCTTATGCCTCATATTTATATATAGCTTAAGCGGATTAACACAACCATATTGGAATCCTGATTATACTTTTACTGCATATTCGAGTTATATCAATTATGAGAATATCAAAACAATATATAATGTAATAAATAAGGATGATATAGTTTATCTTACTTCAAATATACCTATTATATATAAACCACTTGAATCGACTGATTATTTAATTAAATTAGGCGAACTGAAATCTGATTATACCCACTGGGTAAATAGATTCATAAATGGTGAGCCATTGTTTCATAAAATCTCTTTACCATCACAATCTGTTATAAACTTTCTATCAAAAGGAAGGAGTGATATTATAGAAGATAGTAATAACTTTAATGTAATTTTTATGTCAAATAGGCATATTGCATTTTATACTACGCCGTCTATGATTAGGAATTAGTATATGTTGTATGACGAATTATAATAGCTTGATAATATCTTCATTAACTTATCATTATATATTAGTCGCCTATTTAGCTGGAATGTCTTTAGATGAAGATTAACCTTGCTATCTCCAAGAAATTTAGATAACTATAGGGCTTGAAGAGTAATCCTACGTTTATTTGCATGTTATTTTGACATATTCTAGAATAATGATTACATATATTGTATATATATAAACCTATATTCAATAGCGCGTATGTTACATAACCATTAGTATATATTGAATCAGAACGATCTGTTTCGTATATGAAATGTCATATTATCATTATCTATTGGGATAGTGTACGTATAAGCATGATCAACCACCTCCACCTCTTATGGTCTAGTAGTAAACTGCGAACAGGTTGCTAAAGAGGTTGAGGTTCATTATTTATCCCTTTACATGATCTGTTGCACTTTGTTTGTTGTGGAATACCCTTGCCCTCTCTTTCCTTTAAGTACCTGAAGAACCTCTCTACCGTGTTCCTAACTCCGAACCTCTGATCATGACTTTGACAAGAGGCTGATGATCTGCATTGATCCGCATCAGTTACGCTAGCTTAGCGTCAACCTCACTCTGTGTATAATATACACATAGTATGCATATTACACATACTAGCATAGTATATACATACAAATATCGCTAACGATAATATACCATGAACTCTTATCAACTCTAACTAGGCCTATTAAAACATAACTTAAGGGTCCTCCCCAGTAACATTATTGTGTTCAGAGAGCTCTCCTCCTATATGATGCCTTAATAGCTAACAGCTCGCCAGAATCTGCATCGATGGCAGACCAGATATAAACTATACCATTGACTTGCAGCTTAATATCATCGATTACTATATATCTTGGGCTCACGGGCAATCCTGTACCGTTGACTTGCTTATAGACTCAAACGCTAGGCTTAGTACCTTAGAGACCTTCTGCATCTCCAATGAAACATGTACTAAGATTGCTAGAACTTTAACCTCTCCTTAATTTTTTGTTACGTTTGAAGCAGCTGGATATCAGGGCTATGATGTCCATAACAGGGATAGAGCATCAATAGCTTAAATACCCATCTTATCCGGATACTACCTATTGGTGTATCAAAATCTTTAAATAAATCATGAGGATAGCAGGCATTATGAGAGTTGCTTTTATAACTTCTGAATCTTTTACTGACAAGAGGCATGGTGGTTTTGGTTGGCTTGTAAAAGTCTTTGGTAAAGCGCTAGCAAAGTCTGGTTTTGAGGTTTTTATAATTACATGGAGAGATCCCGGATACCCTGATGAGTATGTAGTAGATAATCTTAATATAATCACATACCCTTACAGTTTTAACACTAAATCTATGTTAAAACATATTGTGGAGTATAGAGAAGCAAAAAGGATTATAAGAGACATTAGTGCTGATATATATATTAGTATTGAAGCTATGGTTGAGACATTATTAGCAGAATTAACTATGCGTAAAAGTAAGCATATAATATACGCTCAAGATCCATTTGATGAACACGACTACAAGCTTCTATCATCAGTAGATCCTTATTATAGGATAAGCAAATTAAGATTTAGGATAAACAAGGTAATCTTTGGACAAGCTTATAAACATGCTGATCTTATATTAACACAGGCAAGATTTTATATTGATAAGCTAAGAAGGCTCTATGGTATAGAGCCGACTAATATTGAATACCTACCTAATCCGGTTCATCCAATTCCTGAGGAATCGCTAATTAGAAAAAGTGACAAACCACTAATTTGTTATGTAGGTAGAATGGACCCTCAGAAAAGATATTGGATATTTTTCGAGATGGCAAAGCGATTCCCCGACTTAAAATTTGTAGCTATGGGTAAACCAAGTGTTATATATGAAGAAAAGTATAAAGAGGTAGTCCGTAAGTACAAAGATTTAAAGAACTTAGAGATCCTTGGCTTTATAAACGAAGAAGAAAAGCAAAAAGTATTAGATAAATGCTGGATTCTACTATTACCAAGTATACGTGAAGGGTTACCAATAGCTATGTTAGAAGCCCTAGCACATAAGATGGCAATATTAAGTTCGGTAAACCCAGATGGTTTAACAGAAAAGTTTGGTTATTGGGCAAAGAATGACGATTTTGATATAGGATTAAAGTATCTACTTAGTAACCATTTGTGGAAAAACTTCGGTGAAGATGGTTATACATACGTCCAAAAATATCATAATCTTGAAAGTATTATTACAACACTAGTAAAGTATCTGCAAAATTTGTTTCAATGATGTGATCAATTTGAAGATAGAACTATAGAATGAAGTGAAGTGTGATAAATATATAATAATGACTAAAGAAATATAGACATTATATACAAAAATAATGATGGCGTGCTATATGTGGGTTTAAAATAGATACATGAAGGTTGTTAATGGTAAAGGGCCTATTTATGTTAATAATACCATGTATACCCTCTGCTCTGCTATTATTAGCCATATACTTGCTTCTTCGCATCTACCAGCATCTGCTTAAATGTAATAGTCCTCGAACTGTTCCATCTATCATTATAGTTACTATCCTTTATAGACCATGGGAAATTTGGGTCATAGTTAAAGAAGAACCAACCATATCCTCGGTTTTTCATCTCCTGTAAATAATTTATCATGCCATTTAATGTAATTTCTATATTGGATTGGGATTGGTTGTTCCATTCTGTTATCACTATTGGTATGTTATAACTATACATAACTGGTTGAATTTCGTTGAATGTCGATATAGTACTACTAGTAAAACCTTCTCGACCATACCTATTTATTGTAAAAACTATATTATTAATGATATTACCACTTGTATCTTTAGGTATTGTTCTAGCTGAGCCTCCACCTTTGCCTCCCACTCCTGAAAAGTCATATGTTAGTAGTTCTGCAAAAAATATCTTTTTTGTCGATGTTAATTCTCTGATCTTTTGAGCGATATAAGAATAATACGACCTCATACCATCAAAATGTACTGCTCTTACATTATTTGTTCCTATAAATGGTTCATTCATCAGCTCGTACCCTATAGTTGATCTATGATCTTTAGTTGCCATTACTACATCTCTAAAGTAATCTTCCCATATATGTTGCCATATTGGCTTCGTACCCTCCCCATCTATGGTAATATTGTAATTAGTTATAAAATTCTTCCAGAATATGTTACTGGGTTTCATCTCTACATCTGAAGAACCATCTATAGGTTGATCAGTTATATAAGAATCTGGTAGCCTTACAAGACCTAATGGTTCAAGTGCTTCCTCTGGGAATCCTGTACCTCTATTTGTTCTGCTTGAAGAGCTGTACAGCACTGAAGAAATAGCCCACTGATGCATTACATTGTATAGGATGCCCAAGCCTAGAGCATCTGCCGTATTTGCCACCTCCTGCAGCCTGTTAAGGAAGGTACTTGCCTGACCTTGAGACTTGTACCATCTATATCCTTCCCAGTACATATTTATCCTGATCACATTGAGACCCATATTCTTGATATCTTCGAACCTTGTTGCTACACTCGTTTGCTTGGGGAATGGCAGAGATGGAGGATTGCTACTTGGATAGTTGTTTGGATACTTCTTTGTTGTTAGTATTCTATCGTTATTATTTATACCATAGTATAATGTTACTGATAATGTAGCAAAATCTAGCTGTTTAAATATCCGTAATTGCTTAGTATCATATATATTGCCTAATCTATCTACAGCATAATATTCTAACAAATAGGTTCCAGCAGTTATAGTAGTTGGCGATATATTGATACTAGTACTCATATTATAATTAATAGATAATTCATATTATTAGGAATTATTGTACCTAGACATCTCATAACAATAACCTTCTTATTAATTATCTAACATATATTATATAACTTATCTTACTTATAACTATATAAGGTACTATAGAAAGTGTTATTGTATGAAAGGCTTTACTGTATGGCTAACAGGATTATCAGGCTCTGGCAAGACAACGATTGCTAAAGAACTTCAGAAGAAGCTTCTAATGTTAGGTTATAAAGCAGAACTCCTAGATGGTGATGAGGTAAGAAGGAACCTTAGTCCAGATCTAGGCTTTAGCAAAGAGGATAGGGAGATGCATGCTAGAAGGGTTGTGTACATAAGCAAGTTACTGACAAGGAATGGTATAATCTCTATAGTATCTTTAATCTCTCCTTATAGAGCATTTAGAGCATATGCTAGAGAAGAACTCAAAGAGTTTGTTGAGGTTTATGTTAGATGCTCAATAGATACATGCATAAAGAGGGATCCAAAAGGTCTATACAGGAAGGCATTGAATGGAGAGATACAAGATATGACTGGCATACAAGATCCATATGAGGAGCCTCTTAGCCCAGAGGTAGTAGTAGATACTGATAGGCAGAGTGTTGAGGAATGTGTTGATATGATACTTACTAAACTGAATAAATTGGGTTACATAAATATACTGGAAGAGGCAGAAGAGGAGAGAGATGTAAAGGCTAAATAATAAGATGAAGGTTAATATCATTAATGAGTAATATGGTAAGCAATATGAATAATGCCTTTACTAGTACACTTCGCTTTATAGAGGATATTATAAAGGATAGTGTTGGCAATGTTATAATATGGGATGAGAAGTCCAAGCATATGAAAGGTAAGTACTTTTACATGAATATTAGCAAGGATATGCAAGTAGGGATACTCTTAGGCTTTATAATGGATGATAATGGAAGAGCAAAGAGATGCTTAGTCTTATGCTTCACAGATCCCAAGGGTAGAGTAGATAAGAGTATAGCAGCAAGGACAGAGAACCTCTTCAATAGTATTATAAATAAGTTAGAGGGGTTCACTATTGTAAAGGATGATCTACCAGCATTAATGAGAACCTCAACAATCAATGATGAGAGTAAAGCAATAGAATTCTTTAAATCTTCTCTCTTGCTACTTGTTAATGTTCTAACTAATAAGTGGGTATATTGAATTTAATGTAAGATACTTTGTTTACTCAACATCAGATATAACCTAACCTCCTTAACCTTTCCTTTAACTCTCTTTCCTCTTCATCCTCTTTCTTTTCATCTATAGGCTTTGCTAATTCTTGTTCATCATTAATATTATTTATTGCATATACAAGTAGATACTCAATATACTCATCAATGTTACTAAACTTGCTATCTTTACGTGATAATATCTTCTTAATCTCTTCATAAAGCTCTTTTGATATACTTACTTGGATCTTATCCATAGTAATGCTATAATATTCACATATATAAAGTAACCGCTATCCCTATATATCTGGTTCTAGCATACCTTATTAATGAAGCATAATCCCATCGTAATGGTAGTATTTGTAGCAGTATTGAGCATTGTAATAGGTGAGGTATATGCAGCGCCATTTGAGCAGGATATAATAGTCAAGCCTAGCAACCTACATGCGAACGAGAGAGCTACAATAACATGCTTCAATGAACCAGCACATCCTGCAGGTGTAAATGGTGTACTGGAGATAGAGGATCCACAAGGTAACTCCTATGCTATAGGCTCAACCTTTAATGTTGGGGACTTTAACAGTAATGGTATACCAGATAACTTTCTAACAGTTACCTTCCCAGATGACTTTAATGCTAGAGTTATGCATGGCAAGTACATGGTATTCTGCCAGTTCTGGAGTGGAGAATGCGAGTGTGTAGAGCCTGGGGAGATGGATGTTATGAACAAAGCATTCTGGCAGTTCTTCTATGTAAGCTTCAACGTGCTTCCAGAGTCTAGCATGGGGGTTATAGGGATAATAGGCTCCTCTGCTATTGTAGGTTGGTTATTCTACAACAAGTATCTAAGGTAAATTCAATTCACCTAAGAGGGTTAAATATTATCATTTTTCTCTTTATTTTATAATTAATTGAATAGAGAAGGTGTATTATGTTATATAATTTGAGTTACATAATTATATTTACAAAAACCTTATAATCATCTATACCTCACTTATCATGGTTATGAATAGGTATAGAGGAGGGATTGCCATTACCCTAGCAACCATACTTCTATTCCAAGGCACAGGTTCACTGCTCTTACAGAATAGTGATTATGCTATGGCACAGAGTGGTGGAGGTAGCCTCTACAACTATGCTCCATACTTCACTTCAACTGGTAGCAACTTTGTAAGCATACCTGATAGTCAAGAGTTAAGGTTACAGCAGCAGTTCACAGTATCAGCATGGTTCAGAACAACCATGAACAATAATACACTTGTAGCATTAATAGTCAATAAAGGAGGATTCCAGAGTGATACTCTTGGCACTCCACAGCAGAACTATGGTATATGGATAACAGGATCTAACCAAGGTGTTAGAGGCAAAGTACAAGCAGGATTTGAGGATGCTAATGGTAGGGATTACTTTGTAACTTCACCAAACACCTATAATGATGGTCAATGGCATTATGCAGTATTAACATTCAATGGTTCTACTCTTAACCTATACGTTGATGGTTCATTGGTTGCTACAAGGACTAATATTACTGCTATTCCTCATACCAGCAATACTCCATTAACTATAGGCAAAGACTCCAATGGTAACAATAGATACTTCATAGGCGATATAGATGAAGTAAGGATATACAATAGAGCATTAACAGATCAAGAGGTTATTGATGTTTATAGCAATGGTGTATTTGCTAGCAATGGATTGCTTATAAGTGCTACATTCACACCTCCTCAATCAGATGACAAGAATGTAAGTACTGATGAGGATACTAGCATAGATGTAACATTAACTGCTACTGATCCAGATAACTATGAGGTTTTAACATTTGAGATAGTCAGTCATCCAAGCAATGGTACACTAAGCAGTATAACATCAATAGATGCTAGGAGTGCTAGAGTAACATATACCCCCAATTCAGGCTTCACAGGCACTGATACATTCACATATAGGGCAAGGGATAATAACAATGCCTATTCAGATGTTGCTACTGTTACTATAGAAGTAATGCCTGTCAATGATCCTCCTCAAGCAGTTAATGACTCTTATACTACAGATGAGGATACTCAATTGACTGTTCCTGCTCCAGGTGTATTAAGCAATGATAGTGATCCAAATGGAGATCCTATAAGCATAACAAACTATACTAATCCAAGCAATGGTACACTAACGCTACAAGAGGATGGCTCCTTCACCTATACTCCCAATCCAAACTTTAATGGTGTTGATACCTTCACATATACAATAACAGATGGTAATAGCAGTAGTAGTACTGCTACTGTTACTATAGAAGTAATGCCTGTCAATGATCCTCCTCAAGCAGTTAATGACTCTTATACTACAGATGAGGATACTCAATTGACTGTTCCTGCTCCAGGTGTATTAAGCAATGATAGTGATCCAAATGGAGATCCTATAAGCATAACAAACTATACTAATCCAAGCAATGGTACACTAACGCTACAAGAGGATGGCTCCTTCACCTATACTCCCAATCCAGGCTTCACAGGCACTGATACATTCACATATAGGGCAAGGGATAATAACAATGCCTATTCAGATGTTGCTACTGTTACTATAGAAGTAATGCCTGTCAATGATCCTCCTCAAGCAGTTAAT
>CAZLZM010000011.1:0-17407 GCA_964563995.1 uncultured Nitrosopumilales archaeon | reverse complement strand
CCTCAAAGGGATTCTTCATAATATAAACATGTATGATGATTATACCAAGATGCTCTCCAAAGAGGATCTCAATCTAGTGTATATAACTACTCCAGTCTCATTACATGCTAGAATGGTCAATGACTGTATAAAGCATGGTATCAACTTCTTTGTGGAGAAGCCATTAGCATCAAACATGCAGGAGTGTATTGAGATATGCAGATTAATAAACGATAGTATAGTAAGTGCTGTAGGGTTCTCAAAGAGGTTTACAGATACATTTGCAAAGGCAAGGGAGATAATAGCAAGTAAGATTCTAGGCGATCTTATCCATGTTAAGGGTACAATGTACCTTACTCAAGTATTTGCATCTGGCAAGGGATGGAGGTTCAAAGGTGAGAGTGGAGGAGGTGTACTGCTTGAACTTGCAAGCCATCTAGTCGATATGCTTCTATGGTACTTTGGTGAGATAAGGAGTGTAGCATCTATTACAAGAGGTTATTACTCAAGTGAGGTTGAGGACTTTGCCCATGCAATGTTAAGGTTTGAGAGTGGTTTAATAGGCTATCTAGATGCAAGTTGGAGTGTAAGGAACTATAGGCTCCCAGAGATGAGTATAGAGGTTCATGGTAGCAATGGCACCATGCTTGTTAATGATGATTATATAAGGATAACATTGGATGATGCAAGCAAGGCTATTAATCACGTAGATGGTTTGAGCATAGGAGAAGGCATAACCACAATATACAAACAGGATCTATTCAAAGGTGTGCCAATAGACATAGGTGGAGTGGAGTACACAAGAGAGGATATGCATGTAGTTGAATGTGTTAAAGAGGGAAGACAGAGTATGATAAATGTATTTGAAGCAGCAAAGGTTCAAGCAGTTATAGATGCCATATATAACAGTGCTAAGAGCAACTCCTGGTCAGAGGTTAACTACTATAATGGTTAACAGTAGCAACAGCAGTATAGACCCTATACTCCTTGGAGACAACCCACTGATGGGTGTAGATCACCTCTCACAGGAGAGGGCAAGACAGCGAGGCGTGGCAAGTGCAAAGAAGGTAGTTGACCTTCTAGATTTTGTATATAACATGGGTGTAAGGGGCTTCGTTGCAAGTACGCACCCTCAACTCAAGGGCGTTATAGAATACATGCTAGAACATACAGATCTGAACAGGAGGATTAGCTTCTACCCTATACTGCCGTATGCATACGGTTACGTCAGACAGATGACAGAGAAAGGTATAGTTGCAACCCTCACAGATGCGCTTGCTCCAGCAAGTATGATGGAAAAGGCAAGAATAATCTTCTCAGGAGGTTTGAGCATGATAAGGAAGGATATCAATGGTTTGTTAAAGACATTCGTAGATGTTGAACTCTTACCATTCAATAACGTTAATGTAAAGTGTATTTTTCTTCATGATGTACTTGTTGATCTTGCATTGGCATTAAGGTTAAGAGATGTATTTGAACTATTCATAGAACATGTTGAGGATAAGCATCATGCTAGAGTAGGATTTGTTACAAAGAACTTTGCTAGGCTTGTAAGACAGTTTGATCAATGGGGTATAGAAGGCAAGGTTATAATGGCGCCATTCAACAAGGTTGGGTTCCAAATGAACCCTTCCAAAGAGGAGTGTGAAGAAGCATTAAGAGATTGCAGCCATGATGTTATAGCAATGAGTACTCTAGCAGCAGGATATCTTAAGCCAGAGGAGGCTTATGATTATCTATTCAAACTACCAAACATAAGATCTGTTGTTGTAGGTGTATCAAGCAAAAAGCATGCAGAAGAGACATTCGTATTACTTAATAATAAAATGGTAAGAAGCTGATGATATTGCACCCAATTAATAACTCCAATATCTTGGTAACTGGAGGAGCAGGATTCATAGGCAGTTACTTAGTAGATAGGTTACTTGAGAATAACATTAACGTTCATGTTATTGACAATCTGAGCACTGGTAGAATGGAACATGTATACAGATGGGCTGATAATCCGATGTTCAGATTCTTCAAGCTTGACCTTGTGATTGATGGTCTTGATACTCTTGCCTATAATGATTACTCTACGATATTCCATCTAGCAGCAAATCCAGATGTAAGAGCAAGTTCAGTTAATCCTAAGGTACATCTAGAGCAGAATGTACTATCTACATTGAACGTTCTAGAGTATGCTAGAAAGCATGACATAGATAAGTTTGTATTCACATCATCATCAACTGTCTATGGTGAACCATCTCTTATACCAACACCTGAAGATACTCCACTAAATCCAATATCAATGTATGGAGCAAGCAAAGTAGCATGTGAGGCTATGATATGCTCATATGCTCACATGTATGGTATAAAAGCAGTGATATATAGGTTAGCAAATGTCATAGGGGCAAGGAGCACGCATGGCATCATATATGACTTCATAAGCAAGTTAAAGAGAGATGGAAAGGTTCTTGAGATACTTGGAAATGGTAAGCAGAGGAAGTCATACATACATGTTAGTGATTGTATTAATGCAATGCTCACTGGCTTGACGAGCAATCATACAATAAGCATATTCAATGTAGGCTCAGATGATTATGTTGATGTACTAACTATAGCAGAAAGAGTAGTTAATGCTTTAGGTCTAAGCAATGTTGAGTTCAGGTTCATAGATAATGGAGATGGAAGGGGATGGAAGGGTGATGTCAGAACCATGCTTCTAGATACTAGTAGATTGAAGGATCTTGGCTGGAAGGCAAGATACAGTAGTATAGAGGCAGTTGAGGAGACTATAAAGGGAATGATTCAAGGATCGGAGGTTCTAATGGGGAGAGATAGAAAGGATGTTTGAATATCTAGGATTTGTTTGGTACATACCATTAATAGTAGTTATCTCTTTTTACACAATGTATGGATCTATAGCATTGTTATTAGGTAGAGAGGATAAATATAAGGAGATGTTAAAGAGAATCAAAGATTATAGCTATAAACCATTCATCTCCATAGTAATTCCTACATATAATGAGGAAAAGATAATAGCTACAAAGTTAAATAATACATTGAGCACTGACTATCCAAAAGATAGATTGGAGATAATAGTGGTAGATTCCTCTGATGATGATACACCAAAGATAGTTGAAGAGTACGCTAGATATAACCACTTTATAAAACTTGTTAGGACTGAGAGAAGAGGAGTAGCATATGCTTTGAATAAAGCATATAGCATGGCAAGAGGAGATATAGTTATAAAGACTGATTGTGATAGCATGTTGAGGAGCAATTCTATATCAGAGATAGTCTCTAACTTTGCAGATAAGAGTATAGGAGCAGTTACCAGCAGATTGATAGCATCTAATAATGAGGATTTAGAAGTTAATTATAGATCTATCCAGCATAGGATACAGATAGCAGAATCTATGCTAGACTCGACATACATATTTCAACCATTCTCAGCATTTAGAAGAGAGTTGATAAGACCTATTACAACCTCTGCTGATGATGCAGATGTAGCATTGAATATAAGGAAGCAAGGCTACAGGGTAGTATATGATCCACATTCCATATTTTATGAGGCAAGTCCTTTGGATACCAAAGAGAGGATAGAGGTTAAGAGCAGGAGAGCAGTAGGTCACATAAATCTGTTGTTGAAGAACATTAGGTTATGCTTTAACCCAAAGTTATCATCATATGGTATGTTGATATTGCCAATGAATCTGTTCATGATAGTCATATCTCCACTGCTTGTATTACTAATTCCAGTATTTAGCACACTTGATATACTTACAACTAGAGCGTTCTTAGTACTTGATTGCATGATACTCACATCTATTCCTTTGCTTATAGTCCTAAGAAATAAGCCTGTAATATCAAAGATATGGACTGTGCTAGAGTTACAGTTAATACAGTTTATAGCACTGATTAGAGTAATAAAGCATAAAGATATGTATACATGGAAGAGGGCTGAAACAACAAGAGAGTATTATGCTAGAACCAATATAGGTACAAGTAACACGAATTAAGAATGAAGATACTATTCGTAACACCTAGATACCATCCACATATAGGAGGAGTTGAGACCCATGTCAAGAGTATAGCAGAGAGACTTGTTAAGAGAGGCTATGAGGTAGATGTATATGCAACAGATCCTGAAGGCACTCTACCAAAGAGCGAGGATATCAATGGCGTTACTGTAAGAAGGTTCAGATCATTTGCACCAAATAATGCGTATTACCTTCCTACTATAGATATGCTAAATGCAATAAAGGGTTCAGATGCTGATATAGTTCATGCACATAACATTCAAGCATTTCCATTACTATATACATGTATAGCAAAGAGAGAATGGCAGCGATTGGTATTGACTATGCATATGCATACTGGAGCATCTACTAGATTCAGAAATATGTTGCTTCCTCTCTATATGAGAATTGTTAGAGATCAGATAAGAAAAGCAGATAGGATAATATGTGTATCTGAGTTTGAGAAGGAGATAGTTATGAGAAGATTAGGTATAGATTCTAGAAGAGTTACAGTTATACCAAATGGTATAGGTGAAGATGTATTAAATGTTAAACGTCTAGATGATGGATTCAACTTGTTAAGCGTTGGTAGGCTTGAGAGGTTCAAGAACTTTGATAAGGTTATAGAAGCACTTCATATAATGCATAAAGAATATGGTTATAAAGATGCTAGGTTAACAATAGTTGGTGATTGTCAAGATAAAGATAGGTTGATAAGACTTGCAAGAGAGTTTAACATTAAAGATAACGTAACATTCAAGAGTAATTTGAGTAGGGAAGAACTATTACAAGAGTATGCTAGGACTAGGGTATTCTTGCTACCATCAGAGTATGAATCGTATGGTATTGCTGCTGTAGAAGCTATAGCAATGGGAATACCAACTATAGTCAATAATGGAAGTGCATTGGTAGAGTTCGTTAAAATAGGTTCAGCAATAGGTATAGATCCTCCAATAACTGCCAACAAGGTTGCTAATGCTATAGCTAAAGCAATTGATTTTAAACCTAGTGATGTAAGAGAGAGAATTCTAACATGGGATGAAGTAGTTAATAGATTAGAGCAGTTATATTTTTTGATTACCGAAGTTTCATTACATATTAATAGGTAAAGCATCGGAAGGTTCTATATGAGAATAACATTAGTACACGCATCATACTATTATAGTGGTTCAGAGAAGAGTGTTGAACTACTAGCAAGATGGTTACTAGATAATGGTCATGAAGTGAGGATAGTATCTGCTGGAAATTATAGAGCTCCAAGTGATTTGAAGGATATAGAGGTCAATGTGTTACCCCATAAAAGTACGGCATTACAATTACATTCATTATTACCCCTAGCGAGATTTATGAAACATAATGAAGATAGTACAGATATATATCATATTTATAATGTATTTCCTATGGCTGCTGCAGGACTATATAAATCACTTGGAGGCAAGAGGCCAGTTATAGCAACACTGAACAACTATGCTGGTTTCTGCCCTACTGCCAGCGCAATATATGATGAATGTAATAAACTATCATGTAAGATACGATGCTTAAGAAATAGTACTACTAATCATAAACCGTTAATGCTACCTTACGCTATGATATATCCATTATTAACTAGGCTATCTTTAAAGTTAGATAGGTATATAGCAGTAAGCAATGCAGTTAAAAGACTTTATGTAAAGTATGGTTATCCAGAAGATAGAATAACTGTGATACCAGAATTCCTTTTTATAGATAATTTAGTGCTCCCTAATAAGAACGATGATTATGTAAATGTTATTAATAACGTGTTCAAGGTATTATATGTTGGTACATTAGCATATCATAAAGGCATAGATGTATTAATAAACGCATTAAAGATTATTAAAGATAAATATAATAGCATACACCTAACCTTAGTAGGCAGCTCTAAAGATAATTATGAACAATTTCTCAGGGAATTAGTCAATAAGTTAGATCTTAATATGAATATTACGTTCAAAGGCTATGTAGACGACAATGAATTAGATTTATTATATCGTGTACACGATGTATTTATTCATCCAGCAAGATGGTCTGAACCATATGCTAGAACCATAATGGAAGCATTAATACATGGTTTACCATGTATAGTATCTGATATAGGTGGTAGTCAAGAGATCGTGGGAGATGCTGGTATAGTATTCAGAAATAACGATCCAGATGACCTTGCAAACAAAATCCTTATGCTTATTAGTAATAAGGAACTGCTTTGTAAGATGCATATGAATACGATAAAAGTTATTAGTAAAAATGATATAAATCTAATAGGAAAGAGGATTATACAGCAATATGAAGAAACCATAGATAATTCTATTTCAAGGATGTAATTAAATTATGATGTTGTCATATAACAAATTTATTAAACTAGTAAGATCATTAGGTATACCTACAATTATAAATGGTAGAGAAAATGAATATGACAATACTATGATGTCCTTAGCTAGACTAAATAAGATACATCTACTCTATGCTATCTATACAAATAATATGAGTATTACACTTCACTCTCTGTATAATATTTCAGCATCTGCCTTACTAGATGTATCAAAGATATTTAATGACAATAAGATCGATTATGCAATATTCAAGACAATAAAACCTTTCTCTTACATACCATCAGATATCGACATACTTATCCATTATAAAGATCTAAATAAAGCAATAAAATTACTTGAAGAACATAATTATTCTAGATATATAAAGGATTCACTATGCACTACTATGAGAAAAGATACGAATATAGATCTCTATCTAGATCCTTCTGTTTCTAATTTAGCGTATCTGGATGGAGAGTTATTAATGAAGCATAAGTGTGTTAAGAATATTAATGATATTAAAGTTCATACACTTACAAATTATGCTGAAATTATTGCCGTAGCTTGTCATAGTTTCTATAAAGAACAGTTGTTTACATTAAGCGATTATTACACATTGACTATATTAGCAGAAGAGCATAAAAGAATTGACGATATAATTAATTTTGCACGCATTAATAATGCAATAGATGTATTAAAGGTTACTGCGAATATATGCAAGCAAATAACACTACAAGCTTTTGAAATTGATCATCTCATCATATGTAAAATAGCAGATCTATTGAATCAAGATGTATATAACACACATAGAGATTATCCTAATGGATTTATCACTCTTCCATACAAATTTCCTCTAATATTTGTTATGAAATCGTTAATGAAAAAGGTTAGTAAAGAACGTGGTAATATTACCTTAATGAAAGGTATTCTTAAGAGTATCTCGTTAAGACAGCTAAGAAAGTTACTTGAGCACAAAGTAAGGGAAACTTATTAATAAACTTCCTATGCGTACATTAGTATTAGCAAGGGCTTTACATCCTACATGGGCAAGTGGAGAAGCTTCTTACGCTTATAATATACTTAAAGCATTATCAATGATTGATAATAGTATCATGGTCATATCTAGCATAGATTCGAGAAGATTCAATAAAGCAGCTACATCTGATAAAGAGATCTTCAATCAATTTATCAATACTAATAATATATTATATAGTCATTTTGATTGTGACTTGAATGATACAAATGCAGCATATACAGCATTGAAAGATATAGTTGGCTCAGAGGGTTTTGATATTATCCATATAATATATCCAGGTATCTTACCAACTAAAGTCAATTCTATTATTAAGAGTAAGATAACCATTAAATATAGTTATCTATTACCATCTTCTAGATTAAGAAGCCTTATAACATCATTTATATATAAAAGAGAATATATACAAAATAATAGCGTTGATTCTATGCTAAGATTTGCTTTTACTACTAAGTACCTTGCTAACACCTATTCTTTTGATAAAAATGTGTTGATAATACCACCTGCTATAGATACAAATGTATTTGTAAAAAAGAATATTACTAAAGAACAAATACTTAATGCGCTTAATTCTTCTAAATATAAAATAGGGCTAGAGAATGTAATTAATAGCAAATACATTATATTATATCTAGGCTGGTTGGTAGAAGATAGATTCCCCTATAAGATTATACTAAAGGCTCTAAAGAGATTTTTAAAACATTACGATGCATCTATGCTCATAATAGGTAGAGAAACTGAAAAGTATAAAGAAGAAGAGAACGCTAAAGCAATAATTAATTATGCTAGAGAGCTGGGCGTATCTAATAATGTAGCAGTGGTACTTAAGGAGCTAGATGAGCAGAGTAAGGTCGATTTACTAAATGCTGTAGATCTTTTCCTATTTCCCTTAACGAGAGAAAGGCTTAATCCACCAGTTATAGATCCTCCTATGGTAGTACTAGAGGCAATGGCTCTAGAGAGACCAGTAATAACATCTAAGATACAAAGTCTGCCTTATATAATTAAAGATGGGCATAATGGATTCTTACTTGAAAAGATAGCTGAGGAGCAATTGTATATGAAGATGAAACAAGCACTAGAACATAATAATATAGGAAAAGAAGCATCTAGACTCATAAAGGAGAAATATTCTATCCAGAACATAATAGATATATTAAGAGATGTCTATCAATAATAGTAGACAAGTAAAGGCAATAATATTCTTTGGACCAGATGGTGCAGGTAAGACTACCCAAGCTGATATGCTCTTGGCAAGGTTATCAGAGTCAGGAATTAGATGCAAGAAGTTCTGGTTAAGATCGCCACATACCCTTGCTTACTTGTTATGGAGATTGTTATTCAAATTAGGTAAATATAGAATAGAAAAAAATCACGTAGGTAAAGAATTCTATGCACTTTCTTTAAAGAATCGATATACAAAAGTTATATGGTCTATTGTAGAGTTTATAAGCATAATACCTCATATACTGCGATTCTACATGTTAATAAATAGTGGTTATGTTGTAATTGCCGAGCGATATGTTATTGATACCATTGCTAATATAGCATACTTCATAGATGACAAGAGCTTCATAACCAGTAAGATGGCAAATATGATAGCAAGATTAGTACCTAAGGATACACTACTAATATACCTCGATGCAGATTATTATACAGTAGTTAATAGACGGGGCAATCTTGCTGAACCGTCTACATATATAGAAATCCAAAGGTATACTTACGAATATTACTCATTATTATTTAATCCACTCAAGATATCTACAACAAAATATAGCAAGGAAGATGTTAATAGAATTATATTACAGTATCTAAATAATTATCTGGCATCATAATGATACAGTTCAATTTCCTTACATCGCTTATTGTATTTGTAGTAATACTGCTACCATTATTCATATTCTTAATTTATAAAGTAAGAAGTCGGGTAATAGTAGAAAGATATAAAATTATACCGTTAGATTTTACTCATATTACACTTTTATTAATAGCTGCTGTAATAATTCTTATAATAGGTAGTGCTATCAGTATACTACATGGAGATTTACATATATTCTATCTAAGTGCCATGGCCTTTCTGGTAAATCTTCTAATAATAACTTTGTTTACTAATATAAACTATAGTAGACGTTTGAAAATTTACTTGCTTAATGTAATTATAGTAACTGTAACATACACTTTAACCACTAGTGCCATAAATAACTTTTATCCTTATGCCAATGATAGTACAAGAGATATAGTAGCCACTTATAAAATAATAGAGAGTGGTTTCATATACGAGGCACAAGGAATATTAAAGAAAACAGAACCTTACTATGCTACGTTACCTGCTTTCCCATTATTATTAGGATATTTAACGCTTATAATTGGCGATATTAACTTTGCATATCTGATTATTGGAATAATACAATTACTTGGAATCATTTTAGGTGTATTTATTTTATTGCTAATTATAAGTAAATATATTGTCAACAATAAGACTAGTAAAAATACTATTTATCATGATAATTATTTAACTCGGTCTATGCCATTCATAGGTTCGTTACTTATAATAGGTCTACCTTATGGATTCTTCACTATTACCGCAACTCAACCACAAAGTATAAGCTTATTATTAACAATTAGCGCGCTCTATCTATTTGTAATTTTAATAAATAATGTTTCAATAAAATCTGTAATATTAATATTTACAATAGTAGTACTAATAGCAAATATTTATCATGCACTAATAAGTATATTACTATTCATATTCATAATAGGTTCAGTATTATATAGTTATAATACTAAAAAAATATCTGTAGTATATATATCCTCTATAGTAATATTTACTTCTGTGCTTATAATGATATATTGGTATGAACCATCTTCTATATTACGTATTAATACACAATTTAATAGGATAATTAATGCCTTACTAGCTACTAGCATAACTAGTAGCATAACTACCAGTGGCGAATATCTAAGTGAGGGTTTTAAATTCTATGCTTATTCGTTTGCATTGTTATTGGCAATAATGCTAGCTCTATTATGTGTATTGATATTAAATAAATTTAAGCTCATTATTATAAATAATAAATATGTTTTTTCTCCATTTAATATATATTTTGTAATATTAATAATAACACTGATGTCGTTAGCGTTTATTTCTGTTATGGCTAACCCTTCTCAGACAGGAGGTTTAGGTCGGTATTTATTTGGCCAAGGAGCAATATTCATATTATCTTTAATAATAGTTTCTAACATATTAACAATTATAATGTATAATAAAAAGATACTTATCTTATGCCTCATATTTATATATAGCTTAAGCGGATTAACACAACCATATTGGAATCCTGATTATACTTTTACTGCATATTCGAGTTATATCAATTATGAGAATATCAAAACAATATATAATGTAATAAATAAGGATGATATAGTTTATCTTACTTCAAATATACCTATTATATATAAACCACTTGAATCGACTGATTATTTAATTAAATTAGGCGAACTGAAATCTGATTATACCCACTGGGTAAATAGATTCATAAATGGTGAGCCATTGTTTCATAAAATCTCTTTACCATCACAATCTGTTATAAACTTTCTATCAAAAGGAAGGAGTGATATTATAGAAGATAGTAATAACTTTAATGTAATTTTTATGTCAAATAGGCATATTGCATTTTATACTACGCCGTCTATGATTAGGAATTAGTATATGTTGTATGACGAATTATAATAGCTTGATAATATCTTCATTAACTTATCATTATATATTAGTCGCCTATTTAGCTGGAATGTCTTTAGATGAAGATTAACCTTGCTATCTCCAAGAAATTTAGATAACTATAGGGCTTGAAGAGTAATCCTACGTTTATTTGCATGTTATTTTGACATATTCTAGAATAATGATTACATATATTGTATATATATAAACCTATATTCAATAGCGCGTATGTTACATAACCATTAGTATATATTGAATCAGAACGATCTGTTTCGTATATGAAATGTCATATTATCATTATCTATTGGGATAGTGTACGTATAAGCATGATCAACCACCTCCACCTCTTATGGTCTAGTAGTAAACTGCGAACAGGTTGCTAAAGAGGTTGAGGTTCATTATTTATCCCTTTACATGATCTGTTGCACTTTGTTTGTTGTGGAATACCCTTGCCCTCTCTTTCCTTTAAGTACCTGAAGAACCTCTCTACCGTGTTCCTAACTCCGAACCTCTGATCATGACTTTGACAAGAGGCTGATGATCTGCATTGATCCGCATCAGTTACGCTAGCTTAGCGTCAACCTCACTCTGTGTATAATATACACATAGTATGCATATTACACATACTAGCATAGTATATACATACAAATATCGCTAACGATAATATACCATGAACTCTTATCAACTCTAACTAGGCCTATTAAAACATAACTTAAGGGTCCTCCCCAGTAACATTATTGTGTTCAGAGAGCTCTCCTCCTATATGATGCCTTAATAGCTAACAGCTCGCCAGAATCTGCATCGATGGCAGACCAGATATAAACTATACCATTGACTTGCAGCTTAATATCATCGATTACTATATATCTTGGGCTCACGGGCAATCCTGTACCGTTGACTTGCTTATAGACTCAAACGCTAGGCTTAGTACCTTAGAGACCTTCTGCATCTCCAATGAAACATGTACTAAGATTGCTAGAACTTTAACCTCTCCTTAATTTTTTGTTACGTTTGAAGCAGCTGGATATCAGGGCTATGATGTCCATAACAGGGATAGAGCATCAATAGCTTAAATACCCATCTTATCCGGATACTACCTATTGGTGTATCAAAATCTTTAAATAAATCATGAGGATAGCAGGCATTATGAGAGTTGCTTTTATAACTTCTGAATCTTTTACTGACAAGAGGCATGGTGGTTTTGGTTGGCTTGTAAAAGTCTTTGGTAAAGCGCTAGCAAAGTCTGGTTTTGAGGTTTTTATAATTACATGGAGAGATCCCGGATACCCTGATGAGTATGTAGTAGATAATCTTAATATAATCACATACCCTTACAGTTTTAACACTAAATCTATGTTAAAACATATTGTGGAGTATAGAGAAGCAAAAAGGATTATAAGAGACATTAGTGCTGATATATATATTAGTATTGAAGCTATGGTTGAGACATTATTAGCAGAATTAACTATGCGTAAAAGTAAGCATATAATATACGCTCAAGATCCATTTGATGAACACGACTACAAGCTTCTATCATCAGTAGATCCTTATTATAGGATAAGCAAATTAAGATTTAGGATAAACAAGGTAATCTTTGGACAAGCTTATAAACATGCTGATCTTATATTAACACAGGCAAGATTTTATATTGATAAGCTAAGAAGGCTCTATGGTATAGAGCCGACTAATATTGAATACCTACCTAATCCGGTTCATCCAATTCCTGAGGAATCGCTAATTAGAAAAAGTGACAAACCACTAATTTGTTATGTAGGTAGAATGGACCCTCAGAAAAGATATTGGATATTTTTCGAGATGGCAAAGCGATTCCCCGACTTAAAATTTGTAGCTATGGGTAAACCAAGTGTTATATATGAAGAAAAGTATAAAGAGGTAGTCCGTAAGTACAAAGATTTAAAGAACTTAGAGATCCTTGGCTTTATAAACGAAGAAGAAAAGCAAAAAGTATTAGATAAATGCTGGATTCTACTATTACCAAGTATACGTGAAGGGTTACCAATAGCTATGTTAGAAGCCCTAGCACATAAGATGGCAATATTAAGTTCGGTAAACCCAGATGGTTTAACAGAAAAGTTTGGTTATTGGGCAAAGAATGACGATTTTGATATAGGATTAAAGTATCTACTTAGTAACCATTTGTGGAAAAACTTCGGTGAAGATGGTTATACATACGTCCAAAAATATCATAATCTTGAAAGTATTATTACAACACTAGTAAAGTATCTGCAAAATTTGTTTCAATGATGTGATCAATTTGAAGATAGAACTATAGAATGAAGTGAAGTGTGATAAATATATAATAATGACTAAAGAAATATAGACATTATATACAAAAATAATGATGGCGTGCTATATGTGGGTTTAAAATAGATACATGAAGGTTGTTAATGGTAAAGGGCCTATTTATGTTAATAATACCATGTATACCCTCTGCTCTGCTATTATTAGCCATATACTTGCTTCTTCGCATCTACCAGCATCTGCTTAAATGTAATAGTCCTCGAACTGTTCCATCTATCATTATAGTTACTATCCTTTATAGACCATGGGAAATTTGGGTCATAGTTAAAGAAGAACCAACCATATCCTCGGTTTTTCATCTCCTGTAAATAATTTATCATGCCATTTAATGTAATTTCTATATTGGATTGGGATTGGTTGTTCCATTCTGTTATCACTATTGGTATGTTATAACTATACATAACTGGTTGAATTTCGTTGAATGTCGATATAGTACTACTAGTAAAACCTTCTCGACCATACCTATTTATTGTAAAAACTATATTATTAATGATATTACCACTTGTATCTTTAGGTATTGTTCTAGCTGAGCCTCCACCTTTGCCTCCCACTCCTGAAAAGTCATATGTTAGTAGTTCTGCAAAAAATATCTTTTTTGTCGATGTTAATTCTCTGATCTTTTGAGCGATATAAGAATAATACGACCTCATACCATCAAAATGTACTGCTCTTACATTATTTGTTCCTATAAATGGTTCATTCATCAGCTCGTACCCTATAGTTGATCTATGATCTTTAGTTGCCATTACTACATCTCTAAAGTAATCTTCCCATATATGTTGCCATATTGGCTTCGTACCCTCCCCATCTATGGTAATATTGTAATTAGTTATAAAATTCTTCCAGAATATGTTACTGGGTTTCATCTCTACATCTGAAGAACCATCTATAGGTTGATCAGTTATATAAGAATCTGGTAGCCTTACAAGACCTAATGGTTCAAGTGCTTCCTCTGGGAATCCTGTACCTCTATTTGTTCTGCTTGAAGAGCTGTACAGCACTGAAGAAATAGCCCACTGATGCATTACATTGTATAGGATGCCCAAGCCTAGAGCATCTGCCGTATTTGCCACCTCCTGCAGCCTGTTAAGGAAGGTACTTGCCTGACCTTGAGACTTGTACCATCTATATCCTTCCCAGTACATATTTATCCTGATCACATTGAGACCCATATTCTTGATATCTTCGAACCTTGTTGCTACACTCGTTTGCTTGGGGAATGGCAGAGATGGAGGATTGCTACTTGGATAGTTGTTTGGATACTTCTTTGTTGTTAGTATTCTATCGTTATTATTTATACCATAGTATAATGTTACTGATAATGTAGCAAAATCTAGCTGTTTAAATATCCGTAATTGCTTAGTATCATATATATTGCCTAATCTATCTACAGCATAATATTCTAACAAATAGGTTCCAGCAGTTATAGTAGTTGGCGATATATTGATACTAGTACTCATATTATAATTAATAGATAATTCATATTATTAGGAATTATTGTACCTAGACATCTCATAACAATAACCTTCTTATTAATTATCTAACATATATTATATAACTTATCTTACTTATAACTATATAAGGTACTATAGAAAGTGTTATTGTATGAAAGGCTTTACTGTATGGCTAACAGGATTATCAGGCTCTGGCAAGACAACGATTGCTAAAGAACTTCAGAAGAAGCTTCTAATGTTAGGTTATAAAGCAGAACTCCTAGATGGTGATGAGGTAAGAAGGAACCTTAGTCCAGATCTAGGCTTTAGCAAAGAGGATAGGGAGATGCATGCTAGAAGGGTTGTGTACATAAGCAAGTTACTGACAAGGAATGGTATAATCTCTATAGTATCTTTAATCTCTCCTTATAGAGCATTTAGAGCATATGCTAGAGAAGAACTCAAAGAGTTTGTTGAGGTTTATGTTAGATGCTCAATAGATACATGCATAAAGAGGGATCCAAAAGGTCTATACAGGAAGGCATTGAATGGAGAGATACAAGATATGACTGGCATACAAGATCCATATGAGGAGCCTCTTAGCCCAGAGGTAGTAGTAGATACTGATAGGCAGAGTGTTGAGGAATGTGTTGATATGATACTTACTAAACTGAATAAATTGGGTTACATAAATATACTGGAAGAGGCAGAAGAGGAGAGAGATGTAAAGGCTAAATAATAAGATGAAGGTTAATATCATTAATGAGTAATATGGTAAGCAATATGAATAATGCCTTTACTAGTACACTTCGCTTTATAGAGGATATTATAAAGGATAGTGTTGGCAATGTTATAATATGGGATGAGAAGTCCAAGCATATGAAAGGTAAGTACTTTTACATGAATATTAGCAAGGATATGCAAGTAGGGATACTCTTAGGCTTTATAATGGATGATAATGGAAGAGCAAAGAGATGCTTAGTCTTATGCTTCACAGATCCCAAGGGTAGAGTAGATAAGAGTATAGCAGCAAGGACAGAGAACCTCTTCAATAGTATTATAAATAAGTTAGAGGGGTTCACTATTGTAAAGGATGATCTACCAGCATTAATGAGAACCTCAACAATCAATGATGAGAGTAAAGCAATAGAATTCTTTAAATCTTCTCTCTTGCTACTTGTTAATGTTCTAACTAATAAGTGGGTATATTGAATTTAATGTAAGATACTTTGTTTACTCAACATCAGATATAACCTAACCTCCTTAACCTTTCCTTTAACTCTCTTTCCTCTTCATCCTCTTTCTTTTCATCTATAGGCTTTGCTAATTCTTGTTCATCATTAATATTATTTATTGCATATACAAGTAGATACTCAATATACTCATCAATGTTACTAAACTTGCTATCTTTACGTGATAATATCTTCTTAATCTCTTCATAAAGCTCTTTTGATATACTTACTTGGATCTTATCCATAGTAATGCTATAATATTCACATATATAAAGTAACCGCTATCCCTATATATCTGGTTCTAGCATACCTTATTAATGAAGCATAATCCCATCGTAATGGTAGTATTTGTAGCAGTATTGAGCATTGTAATAGGTGAGGTATATGCAGCGCCATTTGAGCAGGATATAATAGTCAAGCCTAGCAACCTACATGCGAACGAGAGAGCTACAATAACATGCTTCAATGAACCAGCACATCCTGCAGGTGTAAATGGTGTACTGGAGATAGAGGATCCACAAGGTAACTCCTATGCTATAGGCTCAACCTTTAATGTTGGGGACTTTAACAGTAATGGTATACCAGATAACTTTCTAACAGTTACCTTCCCAGATGACTTTAATGCTAGAGTTATGCATGGCAAGTACATGGTATTCTGCCAGTTCTGGAGTGGAGAATGCGAGTGTGTAGAGCCTGGGGAGATGGATGTTATGAACAAAGCATTCTGGCAGTTCTTCTATGTAAGCTTCAACGTGCTTCCAGAGTCTAGCATGGGGGTTATAGGGATAATAGGCTCCTCTGCTATTGTAGGTTGGTTATTCTACAACAAGTATCTAAGGTAAATTCAATTCACCTAAGAGGGTTAAATATTATCATTTTTCTCTTTATTTTATAATTAATTGAATAGAGAAGGTGTATTATGTTATATAATTTGAGTTACATAATTATATTTACAAAAACCTTATAATCATCTATACCTCACTTATCATGGTTATGAATAGGTATAGAGGAGGGATTGCCATTACCCTAGCAACCATACTTCTATTCCAAGGCACAGGTTCACTGCTCTTACAGAATAGTGATTATGCTATGGCACAGAGTGGTGGAGGTAGCCTCTACAACTATGCTCCATACTTCACTTCAACTGGTAGCAACTTTGTAAGCATACCTGATAGTCAAGAGTTAAGGTTACAGCAGCAGTTCACAGTATCAGCATGGTTCAGAACAACCATGAACAATAATACACTTGTAGCATTAATAGTCAATAAAGGAGGATTCCAGAGTGATACTCTTGGCACTCCACAGCAGAACTATGGTATATGGATAACAGGATCTAACCAAGGTGTTAGAGGCAAAGTACAA
>CAZLZM010000010.1:0-18340 GCA_964563995.1 uncultured Nitrosopumilales archaeon | reverse complement strand
AGTTAATTCTTAATATAAGAACGATGATTACTTTTTATTTATCATAACATATACCTTTATACAAATATCAATACTCTAGCACAGTAAGCTTACCATACTTGCCTATATTTAGTATACTCTCACCTTTAAACTCTCTAGTATAACCATTCGTTATCGATATCTTTGAACCTTCTCTAACCATGTTTATCTGCTCGTTCCATAGCGTTAACTTTATCTTCCCACTAGAATCTGCAATTACACAATCCACAACCCTTGCTGTTGTACCATCCCTTAACTTAACCTCTCTAACCTCTGATATACTTACTATCTGCGCATCTACTGATACATTACTCATCCCACTCTTTATATCAGATATTCGCATAACTAGCAAAGGATAAACATTATAATAAATATTACTTAATATTTTATTAATGATACTACAGCGGGGGTAGCAGAGCCTGGTCAAATGCGCGGGACTCAAGATTATGCCATATGCACATGATGGCATAGGGAAGATTTGGATGGGTTATCCCGTCCCTTAGGGGTTCGTGGGTTCAAATCCCACCCCCCGCATCTTATAAAGATTAGTATATTTAGTTAGTATATACTCTATACTATATATTATATATTAAATATCTCATAGTTCGTAGTAAATATTAAGAAAATTTACATAACATTTTTAAATATTAATAAAATTATTAAATACATGACAAAGATCAAGACTATGGTAAGAAAAGAAGTAGGTAATGTACACATAGCAGCAGATAACTGTGAACACATACCAAGCAATGGGTGATTGTTGATGATGACGGGTATGTTTATGCTGTTCAATAACGATGAGTATAGGGAGCATGTAGAGAAGATTATAGGAATACTACAAGAGCTAGGGCTTACACTAAATGAGGCTAAAGTATACATATACTTAGCAAAGGCTGGTTACAAGAAAGCCACAGAGGTAGCAGAGAGTGTAGGCATACCAAGGACTGAGACCTACCAGATACTTAACAGATTACAGAGCAAAGGGTTGGTAACAGCAACACTAGAACATCCAGTAAGATACTCTGCTATAGAACTGAACGAGTTGTTAAAGACCATGATAAATGTTGGTATGGAACGCTTGAAGGAGTTTGAGAGGAGAAGAGATGAGATAATGCATGTATGGTCTACTCTACCAGAGTTTGCAAAGACAAAATGTGAAGATAAGGATAGGTTCCAAGTGCTTGAGGGTAGAGAAAATGTATATACAAGGATAAGTTCGATGATCAACGATGCTACCCATGAGATACTTATAACATGTAATGAGGTTGATGCGCTTAGACTCTACAACTATGGTATAATAGATCTATTAGCAGAGAGCAGAGCAAGTACCAAGATCATAAGTAACATACAGACTAGCATGGCATCAGTATTCATCGATCTGGGACTAAAGAATGTAAGGCATGTAGATGGTAAGATACCATTCATGATGATAAAGGATGGTAAGGAGATGATATACACCATTAGGAGCAACAGCAAGAATAATACTATAGTTCTATGGACAGACTCGCCAGCAATTATAGAGGCTATGAGCATGCTCTTCTTCCTACTCTGGGAGAAAGGTAACAAGGATAATATAGAGCCCTGATAAACCAATTAAGTTATATTTGATAACGTTAATCCTGAGTTAGTGCAGGCTATAAACTCTTCCTTTTTATTTTAATTTTACATTTATTTATTTAGAGAGGGTTATCTATCAATAAAGATATTAGATAGATTAACCTAATCAACTTCGTTGTATATAAAGCATGTTACTATAGCAATAGCAATAGGTTTAGGATTGGCATTATTAATATACTATATGTATATAATAGAAGGGCATAATAATAGTAGCAATGATAGCAGAAGGTTAGAGTATGAAGTTAAACGTATAATGATTGATGATATAATGCTAGAAGTAGAGATAGCAGATACTGATGAGAAGAGGACATTGGGCTTGATGCATAGAGAAGTGCTTGACGAGTATAAGGGTATGCTATTTGTATTCCCATATGAGGATAGATACACATTCTGGATGATGAACATGAACTTTAGTATAGATATACTTTGGATAGATGCAGATGGTAACATAGTTTATATAGTTAGTAATGCTAAACCATGTAAAGAAGTAAGTAGTGTAAGTGAATGTACTTATAGTCCAGAGGTTTATGCAAAGTATGTACTAGAGGTTAATGGTGGGTTTGCTAGGAGGCATGGGATAGTGACTGGTTCAAAGATGACTATTTTAGATTAGTGTAAAAATCATGTTAAGATAAGAATAAGAAATATTAATAAAGCTACTTTTCTTTGTTGTATGTGTATTTTATACAATTGCATATATATAATGTTACTATCAGTAATTCATGCATATGGATACAAAAGAACTCTTCTACTCTATGCTAGATAGAATAGGTAAGGATAAGGTTAAAGGTATGATAGCATACAAGCCTAGCAGTGCAATAAATATGCTTATCACAGAGTTCAATGAGTATGCTTTAAGAATTAGCAGAGATTATGATGAAGAGAAGAGCACTGCTACGCTAGTTACCGTGTTGATGCATTACATGCTAACTGAATGCATGATTCAGAGTGAGAGAAAGGTTACCATGAATGGTATAATGTTAGATATAGTTATACCAACAACTAGGATGTTAAGAACAAATGCTTATAATGCATTAATTATAACCATAGTTAATGACCCTGATCTTAAGGTTCATCTATTAGAAAGTGTACAACCTAACAAAGAGAATATATGGTTAATCTTGCCACACAAAGAATATACTAGCGAATTTCTTGATAGGATAAGATACTATAAGATATATACTTTAGATAACTATATCTATAAATTATCAAAGCTAGGTATAAGGATATTAGGACTATCAAACATAATAGATGATATAAGAGAGTTCTTAAAGAGTAAGGGTTTAAAGGGTTTAAATATATTGCATAGTTAACTTTATAATCTTCATAATCAATACTCTACTGGTAGATCGTATCTGTTACCCCATTCATACCATGAACCTAGGTACACCTTAACCTTCCTAAAACCTAGTAGTCTTAATGCTACATAGGTATGTGCAGCCCTGTAACCCCCTTGGCAGTAGCATATAACCTCTTTGCTTTTATCAAATGAATATACATCTTTAAGATCATCTATACTCTTGAACTTCCCATCTATAGTTAAATTGCTCGCCCAATCTATGTTAACTGCTCTAGGTATATGCCCTCCCCTTGATGCCCTTACATACAATCCATTATACTCATACCTACTTCTAGCGTCTATTATAACTACGTTGCTATCATTTAGCTTTGATAATACATACTTGTAATCTGCAAGTACACTCATATCTATGCTGTAATCATAGTTATGTAATGGCTTTGCTACGTTTGCATTATACTCAATCCTATATCCCTTGGACTTCCACTCATTAAGCCCGCCATCGAGTATATATGCATCGTTATGAGCAATGTAATGCATTAACCATAACCCTCTAGAGGATAGAGTACCAGAGATGTCATCATATAGTATTATCCTCTTATCATAGGTTACACCTATGCTCTTTAGTAGCATGGTTAGATGCTTATTAAACTCATCTATTCCTTGCTCAGATGTATCTGCCCAGTGAAATGCAAATACATCAAGGTTGATAGCACTAGGTATATGCCCTTGCATGTAATCATGCCAAGATCTAGTATCTACTATCAATATACTATTTGAATACTTATAACTAATGGCTCTAGAAAGATCATCAACGCTTATCAGCATAAGTAATTTATGAGAGAGTGTATATATAAAAGTAGGTTCGCCCTAACTATTATCATTGAGTAAGGCTATAGATAGATTAGAGGCTATAAAGGCAGCACAGAGTAAGACCAGAAGTAGAACCCAAAGGATGGAGGATTATCTAGAGGTTATATACGAGTTAATGGAGTATAAAGGTTATGCAAGTATGAGTGATATCTCTAACTACTTGAATGTAAGCTCTGCCAGTGTAACAAAGATGATACAAAGGCTTCATGAAACTGGATATATAGAGTATGAGAAGTACAAGGGTATAAGGCTCAAGGATAAAGGCATTGGTGTTGCAAAAGCAATAAGGGAGAAGCATAGTATATTAACAGAGTTCTTGCTATTGCTAGGTATAGATGAGAGAGATGCGCATAGGATAACTGAGGGTATAGAACATTACTTTGATACCAAATCATTGAAGAGGTTAGAGCAACTAATAAATGTTATAAAAAACAATGAAGATCTGCTAAAGAAGATTAATGAATAAATGATTTAGTATAATATAGCAAAAACAATTTTTTATTAATAAATTATAAAGTCTATCTTTTGTTAAATTAATAATTTAATATTTTGTTAAGATATCAGATATTCTAACTATAACTATAATTTATTGTGTTAAAAAATAATATTTTAGATTGTAAGGTATTCTAGCCTTAGCAATGTAGCACCCTTTGTCTTCATCTCAATCAATGCTTCCTCACTCTTATCTAATCCTTTTATGCCATCTTCAAGCACTATAACCTCGAAGCCTAGTCTTAAAGCATCCAGCACAGTACTCTTCACACAGTAATCTGTTGCAACTCCAGTAACAAACAATCTTTTAATATTCCTCTCATTTAGTAGATCAGCAAACTCTGTTCTATCGAATGCAGAGTAAGCTTCTCTGTTTGGATCAGTACCCTTTGATATTATTATAGCACTTCTAGGGAGCTTAAGATCTGGATGAAATTTAGCACCATAGGTATGCCTTACGCAATGTACAGGCCATATGCCTCCTCTCTGCTTGAATGATATATGGTTTGGTGGATGCCAATCTCTGCTAGCAAATATTGGTAATCCTTTTAATGTGAAGATCTCAATATACCTGTTTATGACAGGCACTATCTTATCAGCGTCTGGCACTGGTAAGGAGCCTCCTGGCATGAAATCGTTCTGCATATCTACTATTAGTAAAGCAGAACCATCATCTAATCGCTTACTCATAACAATAAGATATAGCTAACCATAGTATAAAATGTTATCTAACACTCTACTTTTTCCTTACAGTGTAGTTAACTTGGATTTGTTGATAGTACTGCTATCTTATTACCTGCCATCAGTGCTTGGAGTAACCTCTTACCTATATCTGAGCCCTTTGATATCTTTATCTTTGCCCTCTTACCTACCACAGCAGAGAAGAGGTAATCATCGTTTATATAAACATCTATACTCTTATTTACCATGTCATCATCGAATATAAGGTATAGTGAGTTCCCAGCTTCACTTATACTGAATCTAACACTCTCTGCGAGTGACTTTACCTTGGGTTCAACATCTATGCTTATTCCTAGCATGCGCTCTAACTCCTTTACAGTTGAGCCATTCTTACCTATTATAAGTGGTATAGCAGATTTACTTACCTTAACTATAGCCTTGTTACCTTTTATATGAACTTCAGCATCCTTATCGAATCTCTTCATTATATCTGTTATTCTCTCTTCAGCTAACCTCTTTATTCCATTGCTATCATTTACCTCATGCTCTATAGGCACTATAACGTTCTCTTCTCCAAATGTATATATCTCATACTCCAATCTACCGTTCTCAAAGTCCCTAACCTCTATCAATGGTCTTGCCAGATCCTGCTCATACATACCAGTAGGTACTCTAACAGTTAAGCTTAACTCATAAACCTTCCTTATCTCACCATTACTAACAAATATTATGGTATCTAATACATGGGGTATCATGCCCAACTCTAGTCTGCCTATGAACCTCTGTATAGCATCCAAAGGACTTGCTGCATGAACTACACCTACCATACCTACACCAGCAAGCCTAAGGTCTGCAAACACCTCAAAGTCCTCGCTCTTTCTAACCTCATCAAATATAGTGTAATCTGGTCTTACCAGCAAGAGTATCTCTGCAGCCTTCTTGAAGCTTCCCTCTAAAGGTGCATACTGCATCACAGCATCGCTAACCTGCAAATCCCTAGGAGACTCGAATGTCTTAACTATCTTCCCTTGCCTCATATAAAAGTCTGCTATACTACTTGCCAATGTACTCTTGCCTGAGCCTGGAGGACCTGCTATAAGTATACCTTCAGCCTTGCTCTTAAGCCTCTCCATCAGTCTAGACGATACCTTGTAATCCTCAAGTGTTAGCCTTATGGTTGGTCTTACCACAGTAACCTCTAACTTATCTGAGAATGGTGGTCTTGCTATTGCTATCCTATACTTGCCTAACTGTATAACAGTTGCACCATTCATACTTATTGCATTTGCTTCCTGCATTAATCGAGCAGCATCATTTATCTCCTTTATTATCTGCATCAACTCATCGTAAGAGCATGGCTCATCCCTTAACCTTACAAGCTCGAATCTACCAGGCTTACCCTTCTTTGCCAATGGAGGTACACCTTGCATTAAATGTAGGCTCATTGTATGATCATCAATAAATCTCTCAAACGATAGGTTAGGTTTACTCTCCTTGATAAAGTATCTAACATTTATACCCTCAGCCTCTGCTACCAATGCTTGCACATAATCAGCTGTAACTAATACAGCATCCTCTTCATTCTTTGCTACATCCTTAATGATTGCATCTATCCTACCATGTCTAGCAAGCCTTATATCATCAATACTAGGTCTCTCCCCCTTGAATGTTACCCTTATATTCTTGCTAGAACATAACTCCCTTATCCTCTTAACCTCATTCAAGCCTATGAAGCCTTGTTCCTTACCCAACGATGCTTGTGCCTGTAACTCATCCAGCACTGCTATAGGTATTATTATCTCTTTACATTCCTTCAACTCGTTATTCTCTAGTAGATAGCGTATCTTACCATCTATTATTATACTTGTATCTAATACTATCCTTTCATACACTTTTTATTCACCTCTATTGTAATTGTTTAGTGTTTATAAACTAAACTATAGCAAGGCAATCAATAACATTAAAATTGAATTTAATATTTAATATGCTCATCCGTGTATATAACCCTCTTCTCTGTTACTATGATATCAACCTTCGCATCATGAATAGTATGGGGTACATTATCTATAACTTGAAAGTCGTATGCTAATCCTATGTATATGCTTGATATATATGCGTATGATGACCTCCTTGAGTTTATGTATCTATCGTAGTAACCTTTACCATAGCCTATCCTATAACCATGCTCATCCCATACTACAGCTGGAACTATTAATAGATCAGGCTCTATCAAGTCGCATGATTCTAAAGGCTCAAGTATGCTATACTTCCCTAATGTAAGATCTAACATAGGATCCTTTATAGTTCTAAACTCCATCTTACCCATGCTAAGCACCCTTGGATACGCTAGTACCTTGCCTTGCATTAATACATGTGAAGCAATTATGCTAGTATCAACCTCAGATCCTATGGCACTATAACATCCTACTATGCTACTCCTCTTAAACTCGTCCAATGATACAAGTCTCTCTTGTATCATCTTACTTAGTATTGATCTCTGCTCTCTATTTATAGAATCCCTAAGAGATAAGAATCTCCTCCTTAACTCATCCTTACTATTGCTAGTACTCATACCATACCAATGTCTATACCTTCGTTCAATGAGCAAGCAATAACAGTATTCCTTAAGAGCATTGCTACTGTCATTGGTCCAACCCCACCAGGGACAGGGGTTAGGTATGATGCCTTCTCTCTAACATCATATGATGCATCACCAACTATCTTACCATTAACCTTATCTATACCAACATCTATAACTACCGCATTATCCTTTACCATATCCTTTGTTAATGTAAACTTTGATCTATCGCCTACAGCACTAACTATTACATCAGCATCCCTACACATTTCAGCAAGATTAGTAGTCTTTGAGTGGCATATGCTTACAGTGGCATCCATATGTAGTAGCATCATACTTAAAGGTTTCCCGACAAGCATACTCCTATTTATTATAACAACATTCTTACCTTGCATGTTTATATTGTAGTACTTTAACAACTCAACTATTCCTGTAGGTGTACAAGGAGTTAACTTGGCTATATTGTATGCTAGCAAACCAACATTGAACGGTGTTAAGCAGTCTACATCCTTGTTTGGTTTTATCATACTAGTAACTATGAACTCGTTAACATGCTTTGGCAATGGTAACTGAACAAGTATGCCATGAACATTCCTATCCTCATTTAATATATCTATAACCTCTACAAGTTGCTCCGTTGTATACTCCTTTGGTAGATGATGATTTATTGTCTTTATGCCTACCTGCTCACATGCCTTAAGTTTGTTCCTAACATATGTTACCGATGCCTCATCATCCCCTACTAGAACTGTTGCTAAACATGGTTCAACACCTTTAGCCTTTAGAATACTTACTGCTCTACTTACCCTTGCTATTACCTCACCCGCTACCAACTTACCATCCATCAGGGTTACCAATGCTAAGTTAAGAGATTCAAGAAGGATTAAAGTCTTCCTATGAATAGACACATAGGTAAGAAACAGGATCCTTTTGCTTATATGCCTTAATTAAATCTCTCCCTTCTTCCTATTGACTATAGCTTTCAATGTAACTATCTCCTTGCTAAGCTGTAGCATCTTCTCCTCAAGCATCTCTATTCTACTCTCCAGCAAGGAGTATAGTGCGAAAACATCATCTTCTTTTATAGCATCGTTAGCTTGCTTATTCATTCTAATTGATAAATATATTTAGGGGTTTATTAAGTAATTTGTAAAATGATAAGCTATTGATATCAATTATGTATACAAAATAAGTAAGATAGATATACTATCATGGTAAAGAACCTCTGAGCAGTATGGATGAGCAGAGTGCAATAATAGTAAGGTGTAACTCGTGTAATTCATGGCTTGCATCAACGAATAGCATGTTCATACAGAAGCATCTATCAACATGCTACAGAGCAGATAAGCATAAAGATGAGATTTCTATTAATGCTAATAACAGTAGAGAAAGCAGTAATAATAATAGCAGTAGTATAATACTAAAACGTAAACCAGTAATAGATCATAACCAGACTATAAGATGTATAGCAGAGATAGATGGTATAAGGACAAAAGTTATAGTAGCCCATATAAAGAGAGGTAAATTCATAGTGCTTAGCACTGCTGTCTATGAATATAGATACATGGTTGGAAGGATAATAGATGCCTCAGATATATGTGCAATTATACTCTAAAATAATTAATTTCATATAGTTGAAATCAAATGAATAAATTAATGAACATAGATAGATAATGATGTAATGGATGAGTTCACAGAATATGAGAAACATATACTAAAGGAGCATTTCTCTAACATAGACAAGCAAGTCTTCGTTATAACTACTCCTAGTCAAGTTGATAGAGGAGCATTGATGTCAAGGTATAGTAGAAGTAGCAAGAGTATGAGAAGAGTATTCCTTGATGAGTTCTTGAATAATCCAAACAGAGGAGAAGAGTTCTATGATAGGGTTCTTATAGAGTATGGGGACGATAGCGTTGCAGAGCTAGGATTAGTACAAGTAGCCATAGAAGGAATATCACAGATTGCGGTAAAGAGTATAGAGGATAGAAGGATAGGTTTATCATACTTGGAGAAGTCTACTAGATATGTAAGATTTGATCAGAAGGTTGATGGAAAATACATCTATTATAGGGATAAGGATGTAATGGAATCAAAGCATGCTGATATTTACATAAATGCATGTGATCTATCATTCGATACATATAGCAAGAGCATAGAACCTATGATAAGGTATCTAAAAGAGATAGAACCTATAGATTACTTTACATTCTTCGATAGCACAAAGGGTAAGGAGGTAAGGTTCACAGAGCTTAAAGATAGCAAGGACATAAATATTGCAGTAAAGGCATATGAGGCTAGCATAAGGGCAAAGGCACTAGATCTGCTTAGGGGGTTACTACCAGCATCAACATTAACAAACGTTGCAATTGCTGGTAATGCTAGGGCATTCGAGCATCTACTTAACATACTATATGCATCAGAGCTTAAAGAAGAGCAAGATATTGCAGAGATGATCTATGATGAGCTATGCTTATTCATGAGACCGTTCTTTAAGAGGGTTAAGGGCAAGTACGGAGAAGAGTTCAGAGAATACATAAGGAAGACTAGGGAGGATGCTAGAAATACCATAGTATATATTCTAAACAAGAATAATAATAATGATATAGTGCAGAGGTTGGAATCTAACCTATCATCTTCATCTTATGTTAAGCTTGTTGAGTATGAGCAAGAGGATACTGCAATAGATAAGGTTGTAGCATCTATAGTATTCGAATGTTCAAGCATATCATACTCTACAGCATTGGAGTTATGTAAAGCATTAAGCAAAGAGGATAAGGCTGCTATAATAGATAGTTATGTTAAACATAGAAAGAACAGGAGGCATAGACCATTAAGGGCATTTGAGGCAGTATACTATACATTCGATCTTTGTACAAACTTTGGTATATTCAGAGATCTACATAGGCATAGAATCCTTACTATGCATAGGCAGTTACTAACGGTTAATCATGGTTATGATATACCAAAGGAGATCATAGATGCTGGGATTAGCAAGGAGTATAATGAATGCATGTACAAGAGCAAGGAGGCTTACGAGCAGATATCTAAAGATCTTCCATTACAAGCACAGTACGTTGTTAACCTTGCATATAGGTATAAGTATATGATAAGACTTAACCTTAGAGAGGCTTACCATCTAATAGAGTTAAGGACACAAAAACAAGGACACCAATATTACAGAAACGTTGCACAAGAGATGTATCGAGCTATAGCAAGGGTTAACCCTACACTTGTTAAAGGTATGAGATTTGTCGATCTTAATGAATACGCATCAAGGATAGATGCTGAGAAGAGGAAGGAGTTGAAGTTACATGATCTTCACGATGGCATCAATAAATAGATTGATTTAATAAATAATGCTAGTATGCCTTATTATTTACAAATAATTATTACTTATTGATTAGAACCATCTATCAAGACCAGATCTGCTTATCTTCATAGCCTGCTCAAGCCTCTGTAATGCATTATTAACCCTCTCCTTTGAGAAGTCTCTCTCCTCACATAGGAATCTTATTATCCCTTCTTTATCTATATCCTTGAACTCTACTACATTAACCTTAGCAACAGTAGGTTCTAAGAATATCCTTCTTATAGAATTGTAATCTATATGATTAAGACCCTCCTGTATGCTCTCAACATCTATATTCTCTAACCTCTTATACTTCTTTATAAGATGCAGAGCTTTCTTTGCACCTATACCCTTAAAGCCATCTGGGTTATAATCTGTTCCTATAAGAATTGCTATATCAACCAACTCTTCTATAGTTATTGATAATGAGTTTAATAGATTCTCCAACTCTATAATCTCTGGCTCTACATCTACATACACATTTCTATTTGGTAACTTCCTCTTACCACTTATTGTAAGGTTCCTTATCAATCTAGCAGAACCAAATAATAGTGAGTCATAGTCCTGACTTGCAGTAGCATAAGCAATGCCTATCTTGCTCATATATGCTGCTGTAGCCTCACCCTCTGCAGGTGCTTGTACATAAGGTATGCCCATGAGCGATAGCAGAGTCTTGGCATCGTTAACCATGTAATCCTTTAATATTGAGGTAGCCTGAGCATACTTCCTAGCATCATCTAATCTACCCTCTTGCAATGCTTGCTCATACATCATCATTGCCTCCTCCTTAACTCTCCTTCTAGCATCTAACTCTCTATACTTTAATGATGGAGGCTTACCATCGAATACATAAACTAACTTTATCCCCAAGCTTAATAGGTTTACACTTCTATAGAATAGTCCACTCAGATGACTAGTTACTCTACCATGTGAGTCCATCAAAGGTTCACCAGTGTAACCCCTTATAGTTGCAAGGAATTGGTATAATGCATTATAGGCATCTATTGCAATAACCTTGTCCCTAAGGCTCTCAAGCTTTATAGTCTTTGCAACTGTATCTATTAATGGTTTTAGATCTACGCCCATACATAGGTAAAGTAATTAATTAGATTTACGTATTTTGGTTAGTGTATAATAACAATATAGCAATGCAAGACAGTAATAGGTTAAGATTAACCTTTATTATAGCCATATCAATAGGAGTGCTAGAGGTTATAGGCGGTATAATAAGCAATAGTTTAGCATTGATAAGTGATTCCTTACATGTATTTATAGACGCTGTAGCTGTTGCAGTTGCACTCATAGCACTAAGGCTTGCTGCTAAGCCACATACACCATTGCTAACATATGGGTACCATAGGATAGAGGTACTTGCAGCATTCATAAACCTTGCAATGTTATCTGCAACCTTAATAGCATTGATGTATGAAGCTTACAAGAGGATTATAGAACCTATAAGCATAACATGGGATACGATGTTTACTATAGGAGTCGTAGGACTTGCTGGAAATATACTAATGTTAAAGGTAATTAATGCAAAATATGATGGTAAACATAAGAGATACAGTAATAAGCATAATAATGGCGATAGCAGTCATATGTTAATAGAGAGTGCTAGATTACATATACTGAGTGATATATTAGGCTCTATAGGTGTTGTAATAGCAAGCGTAATAATAGCACTAACATCATTATACATTATAGATGTATTTGTTAGCATAGGTATAGTTGGTCTTATAATTAGATATGTAATTAAGATGCTTAAGAAATGTATAATAATACTGCTTGAGGGGGTACCGGAAGGTATAGATGTATTAAAGGTAAGGAGTGATATATGCTCTATACAAGGTATAGTTGATGTTCATGATCTGCATATATGGAGTATAACATCAAACATGAATGCATTGAGTGTACACGTTATAGTTAAGCATGATCTGATAAATAATATACATGATATAATAGAGAGTATAAATAAGATGCTTGCTAGCAAGTATGGTATAAAGCATACTACAATACAGGTAGAGGTGGAGGATATAATTACACCAAAGCCGGGGTCGGATAGTCAGGTAGTCCGCCAGCCTCGAGATCGCATAGAACATGATGATAATGTTAGAGATGATACAAGGGCTAGTTAAATATTATTTTGTGTAAATAAATATAATGCTAGATTAAATTGAGGTGAAGTGGAAGCTGGTGCCCGCAAGGGCTCGTGGGTTCAAATCCCACCCCCGGCGCATTAAATTTAGATTTATATATTTAATGTAGTATTGTTAATATTCTAGTATAAGTAATTAACTATGTGAAAATAGAGATAGAGTTTACAGCAAAGGGTAATAACAAGGCTGAGATAATAGGTAAGATAGCACAACTTGCAAAGAGTGCCGAAGAATTAGGTTTAAGTATAAAGGAGATAGAGTTCGAGGAAGAGGAGGAAGAAGAGATAAAGGAGATTATAGAGCAATAGTAGTTAAAAAAGCATAGTAATAAGTAATCACATACCGCCTACTATTTTAATTATTAATTACTATACTATACATTTATTAATACTAATTTAAAAATTAATGCTTACATGAGTAACCTAAGGTTTGATGACAAAGTTGTCTTAGTTACTGGGAGTGGAACTGGTATAGGACAAGCAATAGCAAAGAAGTTTGCTGAGCATGGTGCTAGTGTAATACTCATGGGTAGGAGGAGAGAACCCTTAGAGTCTACAGCAAAGGAGTTAAGCAATATAATCTCTAAAGTTAGCAGCAATGCTAAAGTAAGGTTCTTTGCTGGAGTTGATGTAAGCAGTAAAGATGAGGTTATAGATATGTTTAATACAATAGGCAAAGAGTTTGGTAAGCTAGATATACTTGTGAACAATGCGGGTGTATCTGGTCCAGTTAAGATACTTGCTGCACAACCATTCAATGAGTTCAAGGAATGTGTTAGCATACATCTAACTGGAACCTTCTGGATTACCATCAACGCATTAAAGTATATGCATGATAATGGCAAGGTTATAACCATAGCAACATACTTTACAGAAGAGAGACCATACGAGCAGAGACCATACAGGTTTAGAACACCATACACTAGTGCTCAAGGAGCAAAGAACAGGCTTAATGAGGCTTTTGCATGGGAGCTTGCAGAGAAGGGTAAGAGAATATACTTCATAGTTAGTAATCCAGGTCCAGTACACTCAGATAGGATATACAAGACTGTGTATCCAAAGGCAGCAGCAGAGTTCATAAGGATAGGGGGATTCCCTGATCTAAGGGCTAGAGATATAGAGAGGATAACTGATAGAGTGTTACCATATGTTGGTGACACTAACGAGAAGATGCTAGATAGAGCTATAAATGAGCTTGCATTAGAGATAGCAAACGAGAGAAGTGAAGGGTGTAGCATAGAGAATGTAGAGAAGGCTATAAGAGCATGTCTAAGTAAGATAAGGGAGGTTGCAGAGAAGATACAGAATAATACAAAGAACATGGTTGTTGATGGTAACTTCCTTACGCAAGATGAGTGTGCAGATATAGTGCTTAACCTAGCAAGTGATGATATAAGTAGACTTGTGAATGGTAGGATAATGCCATCAGATAGAGTCTTCTATCCTGTAAAGCCATTGATAACAACATATTATGATTACTATAGTAGTAATGGTATTGGTATAGATCTCAAGGGTAAGAGTATTCTACTCACATTAGGCTATAGCGTAGATGACGCTCGGATAAGAACATTGCTAAGGGCATTCTCCCTTGCAAATGCTAAATGCTCCTTGCTTAAAAGCAATAATATTAGCATAGAACTTGATGGTATAGATGTTAACAGTGTATACAGCATAGATATGGATGAGAATAATATAAGGGAATACATTAGAAGAATAAAACCTGATGTTGTTATACATATGACAGGTAACTACGATTACTCTAAAGAACTCACCTCCCTTAGCAGGGATGAGTGGGATGCCCTAGTTGATAGATTCATAAATATACCTGCCCTTATATGCAAAGAGAGTATAAATGCTGCAGTACCTAATGGTAATGATGATCCTAGCAGGTATAGAGATGGTAACTGCATAATTATAATAATTGGACCTGATGCACCCATAGGTAAGAAGGTATCTAATGTAGTAAGATCTAGATCTGAGGTATTTAGAGGTGCCTTAAGACCATTCGCTGTAACAGCAACACAAGAGTTGAGTGAGGTGCTTAACTCCAATATGCGCGTATACCTTGTTCTACCAGGTAGCATAGATGGGAGAGAGCCTGATAATAACAGATTGGCAGATACATGCTTGTACCTCGCGTCTGGTAAAGCATTGAATAAGGTTGAGGTTATATACTACCCAGATGAAGTAAGGTAATCGTAGATGAACTTTGCTGCTATAAACAGTAGGGCAGATGTTACCAATCTCCTCAATATAATATCTTTAACCCTGCTCATTAATCTAGAACCTATCTGTGCACCTATGAACGTTCCTATAACTAGTATCAATGCCATGAAGTAATCTGGATGCCCAAGTATGGCATGAGTTATCAATCCTATAATTGATGATACAAGTATAACAAACTGTACATTTGGGACTGCCCTATGCATATCCATGCGCATTAAGATAAGCATCGTAGGAATCAGCAAGACTCCTCCTCCTATACCAAATAGACTTGCTATTAGACCAGAGAAGAATACAATTGTATAATGATGATAATGAGTACCATGCGAATCGATATACACAGTATCTTTATCGACTCTTCTACCTTTATTCCTATAGTATGGTTTAACAAGCATATATACAGATACTCCTGCAAGTATAATAGCAAAGTACAACTTGAACTCTTGTAAATTAATTATTGATGATATGTATGCCCCTATTACAGAACCTGGGAGTACAAACAATGCTAATCTATATGCTAATCTATATTCTATCTTACCTTGCTTTGAGTATGATATAGTTGATGAGAGTGAGGTTGAGAATACTGTAAATAGACTTGTGCCAGATACCCTGTAAGGCTCAATATTTATCATTATAAGTGCTGGTGCTATTATTAATCCTCCTCCTAAGCCTAGCATAGAACCAAGTATGCCTGCTATTATGCTTACAATAATAAGTAACAATATTAGTATTACATGATCTAGCATGTATAGCATAGTATAGTATGATATATAAAAAGGAGTATATAGCATAGAGTTGCAAGAAGGTTGAGGATAATACTTGTAGGCTTTGGGGTAGTGAATCAGAGTCTAGTTAAACTCTTACTCTCTAGAATGGATGATATATATGCTAGGTATGGTATGAAACCAAGGATAGTGGGGGTTGTAGATAGCAAGGGTTCTATAGTCTCAAGGTCTATGCAAGGATTAGATCTTAAGAGACTGCTGGAGGTTAAGAGATTACATGGTACTGTAGCAAAGTACAACTATGATGAATGTAAAGTCTCTAGCATAGATGAGATAATAGAGGACGTAGATGCTGAGGTTATGGTTGAGGCTACACCTACTAACCTTAAGGATGGTGAGCCTGGACTAACACATATAATTAATGCTATAAGGAATAAGAAGCATGTTGTGACAGTTAATAAAGGACCGTTGGCATTAGCTATGCCATCACTCATAGAATTAGCAGAGTACAACAACGTTGCATTAAGGTTTAGTGGTACAGTTGGAGGGGGTACGCCTATACTTGAGTTTGCAAAGCATTGTTTGAAGGGTGATAGGATACTATCATTCAAAGGTATACTCAATGGTACAACAAACTACATACTTAGCATGATGGAGCAAGGGTTAAGCTTAGATGATGCATTGAATGATGCAAGAGCAAAGGGTTATGCTGAGGCTGATCCTAGCCTAGATATAGATGGCTATGATGCTGCAGCAAAGTTAGTTATAACAGCTAACTGGGTTATAGGTATGAAGTCTACGCTCAAGGATGTTAAATTTGAGGGTATAAGGAACATTAAGCAAGAGCAGATACTAGATGCAAAGGCTAAAGGTTGTGTAATAAAGCTTATAGCATCATGCTCAGAGGATAGAGAGTTAAGTGTTAAGCCTATGACATTAGATAAGAACGACCCCCTATGTGTAAATGGTACTCTTAATGCTATAACATTTGTATCAGAGTATTCTGGTGAGTTAACCCTTATAGGTAAAGGCGCTGGAGGTGTTGAGACAGCAAGTGCTATACTAAGAGACCTTATAGAGATAAGGGAAGTGATAAGCAAGGATTGAGGAAGAAGGAGCATTACTTATCTAAGAGCGATATAGATAGCATAGTAGAGAAGGCAAGGAGACAATGGTGTATAGATGTAAAGAAACCAAAAGCATTAAGGATAATAGATGCTGGGGGCTCTAGCCTTGTGCTTAATGATGAGTTCATGGCTGTAATAAGGGGTAAGAAGATAGATGATGCTAATACAATAATTCTGCCTTTCTTAGCATCAAGATACTCGTTCCTATCATTGTTTCCTAGTGTAACAGTTGATATGGGTGCTATAAAGCACATATGCAACGGTGCAGATGTAATGAGACCAGGTATAGTGAGTATGGATAAGTTCAGTAAAGGTGCTGTCGTTACAGTTAAGGATTCAAATTACTCCAAGTATATAGCAGTTGGTATAGCACTGGTTAGCAGTAGTGAAGCAAATGAGATGATCAAGGGTGCTGTAGTACAAAATATGCACCATGTAGGGGATGAACTTTGGCAAGTATACAAACAGTATTTTGTAACTTAATTATTATTTAAATATGAAATTAATTTCTGAAAATGGTATTTTGTTGTTTATTTAATCCTTTCTATAACCTTATCGATTCCTCTTTACAACCATTGCTAGTTATAGCAAGTATATCTGCACCGTCACCACTTGCAGCGTCCCTTGCCACTGCAGCCTTGATGGCTCTTATTGCAAGGTCTCTTGCTTCATTCTCGTTCATACCTTGCTTATAAGAACTCTCGATGACACCTATAGCCATCTCAGCCCCACTGCCTACTGCAGCATAATCATCGGGTAGTATTGAGCCTATTGGATCTAGTGTATATATAGCAGGTTTATTGGTATAAGGGTCTATACCACCTATGATTATCTGTGTTAATAATGGGAAATACCTTCGCTCAAATAGCATAACAGATATTAACTTACCTATTGAGTTAGGAGGTACTTCCCTCCTTATCTCTAAAGCTCTTAACCTTGCTAATGCCTCTACCTGCCTCATAAGTATCTGCATATCTGCTACCAACCCTGCACATGCTGCACCTACCCTCTCAGTTATCTTGAAGATCTTCTTGCCACTCTTACTTACTACATAGTTACCAAACGATATTCTCTTCTCTGCTGCTAGTATCACTCCATCAGCAAAAGTTATACCTACCGCTGTTGCCCCAGGGATGAATTGCTCGAATGCCATGCAAGTTTATCATCTTAACTTAAATTTAGTCTTTTCTAATACTCTTGAT
>CAZLZM010000009.1:0-18822 GCA_964563995.1 uncultured Nitrosopumilales archaeon | reverse complement strand
ATCCTAATAGGGTCTATGAACTAGGAAGCCTCACCTTTAAAGGGAGATAGCTCACCATTAAGTGATGATCTATTATGTTTTATAACTAATGCTAGTACAAAAGATGCAAATCCAACTATTATAGCTATCAAGAAGATTGTATTATATGCATAGTTAAGAGGATAAATATTTCCACTCCTAGGATCATGTATACTATAGATATGCATTATAACACCTGCAATAGCAGGGCCTATAGCTGAGCCTACTATTCTAAGCATCTGTGTTATGCCTTGAGTTACAGCAAGATACTCTCGTGGTACACTTGTTATTACTATATTCATACCTCCAACGTTCATAAGTGATAGCCCTGCCGCAGTTAATGCTAGTATGCTAGCCAAGGCCATTGTTGATTCATGGTATTGGAAGAGTAGAATGAAAGATAATGCTGTAATTATGCTCCCTAATACTAAGGGTTTAATGGATCCAAACCTTGATATTATGAAACCCGTTGTGGGGCCAACTATAAGCAAGGTAAGAGAAAATGGTAACTGTATATTGATGAAATCGAATTCATTACCATTCAACCCATAAGGTGCAGGACTCTTTATGAGTATTGGTATAGTTTGAAATATCATAAACATGGATAAACCGACTATCATTATCATTATGTTTGCTGGTAAAAGAACTCCGTTAAGGAGTATCCTGCTATCTATTAATGGTCGCTTTGAGTTCTTCTCTCTAATTATGAATAATGCAAAGAACAATGATGAGAGGATGAACGATGTTAGGTATGTTGTTTGATAACTATACTCTGCAAGATATGTTACTGCTATAAGAAATGTTACTATTGTTAGAGCAAGTAAAATACTGCTCTTTACATCTATTGTATTCTCTATACTCTTATCTATTATACCTTTAGGTTCTTTAATAGTTATGAATCTGCTTATGAGAACTATCAAGGCAACTGCTATAGGCATTATAGATAAGAATGTACTCCTCCAACCATAGTAATGCACTATACTTGCACCTATAAGTAATCCAAGTATAGAACCTATAGCAAACATTGAGCTTATGAACCCTTGCCCTATAGATATCTTATTGCTAGGCAGTATCTCCCTTACTATACTAAATGCCAAAGGAAACATAGCCATGCCTAGACCTTGTATACCCCTTGCAATCAATAGTATGTATATACTGCTAGATACGGAACCTATGCCTAGTCCAATGAAGTATATACACATGATTATAATAAGCATACGCTTCTTACCATAGATATCTGCAATTCTCCCTATTATTGGAGCCATAACAGCCCCAACTATAAGGTATATTGTAAGGATCCATGATGAGATATTGTACGTTAGTCTAAACTCTTGTATAATATCTGGTATTGCTGGTACAAGCATAGTTTCAGCGAACATAACCATAGTGGCAAGAGAACTAAGGATCGTTATGATCCTCCATATTGATTGGTTCATCACAGCAACACCACCATTGATTTGAGGAATAAAATAATATATAAATAATTTTATTTTTATTCATAAATATACTTTAATCCTTTAAAATTAATAACTTACTAAATTAACCTTATTTATTAGTCATCTTTTCTTTCTCTTTTTCATCGAAACCTTTAGCCTTGAGTCCCTCAAGGAATTCTTTTGTATAAGATCCTTCATCAAATTCTTTTTCTTTAATAAATCTTACCATATTATAAAGATCATCAACCTCATCTATATCATACATGAGCCCTTTACTTAAGAGTATCTTTATCCTTACACCTTTATCCATAGCCTCTTTGATATGTAGCATATAACTATCTTCATCGTAATGAGTATTTATTATCAAAGGGTTCTTTCTTAAAAGAGCATTAGTCCCATCTAATCTATGAGAAGGGGTTATCACTACACACTTTTTGCTATAAAGTGCAGAGCTGTAGAGCATTGCTATATCAAGGTTACTTATCAATGGTATATCATGGGGTAATATTACGCTAGCATGGTAATCCTTTACAGACTCATTTGTAAGGGCTACAGCATTGTTAACCCCTTTATCCTCGTCTTCTAACACTAATGCTCCATAGCTATAAGCTATTTCTTTAACGGTATCATCGGATGTTATAACAAAGACATTACTTATATATTGAGAGTATGATATGACATGAAGAACGTCCTTTAACATAGCAGCTGATAACATGGCTCTCTCGTTAGCATTAAGCACTTTTGCAAGCCTACTCTTACCTTTATCGAGTCTCTTAACAGGTATTATTGCACATAACCTCATATCCATTATTAACTAATACTCATGATACTGTTATTATTTATTTATTAATCATATATTTAGTAAAAATCTTGCTAGCCTTAACTCTTCTATCTCATCATTCATAAATATTTCTGTGACATGAACTTTTATGCCTAACCCTTCAATATCACCTTTATACTTGACATCTCTAGTATCTATAACTATTGAGGATATTATACTACTATATAACTTAGCTATGGATAATGCATTAACATCATAGCCTAAAGCACGCATATATTTACCTGCTGGTCCACTTACTGGGCTATCACCTATTATTGGGCTTACTGCTATACACTTACTCCTATTTGCATTTAAAGCCTCCTTTATACCTTGTACAGCAAGTATTGCTCCTATGCTACTAATAGGATTTGCTGGAGCAATTATAATCTTACTACTATTGTTTATAGCATCTAAGGCCTCCTCACATGCTCTAGCGTATCCTTTATACTTTATATCTTTAACATCTAGCAAACCTTTGTACTTTACCCAGAACTCCTGCAGATGCATATCCCCTTGCTCCGTTAAAATCCTAGTCTCAAGAGTATCGTTACTTGCTGGTATGATCTTAGCATCTATGCCTAATTTATAGCATAAATATTTAGTTACCTCACAGAGACTCTTCCCTTCCCTTAGTAGCCTGCTCCTTAATATATGCAATGCTAGATCCTTATCCCCAAGCATGAACCAATTATCTTCTCCAAGAAGCTTTAACTGCTCTAAACAGTTGAACGTATCACCCTTAACCCCCCATCCTCTGTTTACATCAAGCATATCAGCAATACCATATACTATGGTATCTATATCTGGGCATATATAAAGTCCATGTAACCATATGTTATCTCCTACATTACATATTATGCATATATCCTTCTTATTTAGCTTATACAACGCTCTAACCAATTTAACAGAACCAGTGCCACCAGCTAACACGGTTACATTGCCCATATTGTAAAGAGCCTTAAAGATCATTTATAATTCTATTCTTTAATTGATAAAATTAAGAAAGTAGAAAATATTTATATGAATATATTACATGCGAAAAATTGAAAAGATTTATAAAAAGATCTTAAGTAATAAGCTACGATGTATAAACGTCAAGCATTAGCAGCAACGGTATCTGTTGTATTAGCATTATCTATGATACCATTAGTAAATGCAGCTCAGATAAGAAGGGCTGATGTATTCACAAATCAGAACTTTGCTGGTGTTGAGTTCCTTGCACAAAGAGTAACTACTATAGACTACTCCAACGGTGGTAGAGTAAAGGATATACTAAGTAATGTTAATGAGAGGTATGTACTTAAAGCAAACGATAGTACTCCAGGAATAGATGTACTTAAGCAGAAGATAAACGAGGCTCTTCTAGCAATCAACTCTCCTGCCAAGGTAACGCAGATATTAGATCTGACTTATACAGTAGCACTACATGATGATAGAGGTACTAAGGCTATAGTAGAGCAGAGTCTTAATCTAAAGGTAAAAATAGAGAATATAGTAATGCAAGAGGCTGCATATCAGCAGCCAGCACTGATAGATCTTAATTGGAGAGGCTTTAAGGTTGAGGGTCAAGTGCCTATAACATTTAATACAGATGGTGGCCAGATAACCATGGATATAAATAGTATAAAGGGTTACCTTGATGCTAGATTCCCAGAGGTTGCTAGTATATTAAGCAAAGATAGCAACGTAGCAAAAATATTGAACGATCCGCTAATAAACTTTGAGAGAATAAAAGAGTTGCCTATAACACAATGGCACAAGTTAACTAACGCATTACAGAGCATGGCAGAAGCAAGTAAATGGGGTGTTAATGAACCAGCCCCCGCAGTAACAGTAGTTAGTGCTGGAGAGAGTAGTTTGAGAGAAGGTGAACATAAAGAGAGAGTGTTAACTGCAAGTGCTACAATAGACGGTAGTACTTACAATATAGAAGCTGTAGATCCTGCAATAAGTGCATCTCTAGATATCTACTACTGGGCTGAGCCTATAACAGATAATCATGGTGATGCTGCTAGAGTATATCTACAAGAACCTCAAGGTTTATTGCAACAGTCATCAACAGGTAACTTCCCATTAATGGTATTGTTAGCATTTGCTGGAATGATGGGAGCAATAGCAGGTTTTGTAATATGGCGAGCAAATAAGAAGTAAATTAATAAATGAATAACGCAGAGTAAAATAATATAGCAATAAGTTACTATAATAATGTCTTTTATTTGATAATTTTTTAAATTATTATTTAATTAAATTTAATTTAGTATAATTCTATAGTGTACGAGTGTATTTTTCAATATCATCTAGTTCACCTTTCCCTAATACTCCAATATTAATTCATCTACGTTAGGTTTAATAAGGTATGCATATATTCATGCAGATATGGTGAAGGAGTTCAGGTATAGGGGTAAGACATTACAAGAGTTACAAGGTATGAGTATAGAAGAATTAATAAGCATCCTACCTGCTAGGATAAGAAGGAGTCTAAGGAGAGGTTTAGGTGAAGAGAGACTAAAGTTACTTAGGGATATTAGAGCTAGATTAAACAATGCTAATAACTCTAAGCCTATAAAGACACATCTACGTGATATGCCTATCCTTCCCATAATGGTTGGTTTAACTATACACGTTAAAAATGGTAAAGAGTTTGTACCTGTTGAGGTAAAGCCTGAGATGATAGGTCATTACTTAGGGGAGTATGCAATAACCAACAAACCAGTTAAGCATGGTACTCCTGGTATAGGTGCATCCAAATCAAGCCTATATGTACCATTGAAGTAGATACAAAAATGGTGAGCTATATGCCAGAGTTTGGTTACTCATTTAACAAATACGATAAGAGTAAGCATGTTAGAGCAAGTATAAGGGAGGTTGATATCTCCCATAAGCATGCCATAGAGATATGCAGGGCTATAAAAGGAATGAAGTTAGAGAAGGCTAAGGAGTACCTTGAGAGAGTAGTTGCTAAGAAGCAACCAGTACCATTCAGAAGTTACCATACAAAGGTAGGGCATAGATCAGAGTTGAAGAATAGCTTCCCTGCGGGCAGATACCCTGTGAAGGCAGCAAGTGAGATACTTAAGTTACTTAACAATCTAGAGGCTAACAGTGAGTATAAAGGTATGGATCTTGATAGGATAGTTATAATACATGCAAATGCTTACCCAGGTGTTAAGATAAAGAAGTTCCAACCTAGAGCATTCGGTAGGAGTAGTGCTCGATTCAATACTCTAACACATGTAGAGGTAGTTGGGAGTGAGAGGTAATGGGTGCAAAGGGTAAGGCAAAGGAGCAGACTATCTCTCCAACAAAGACAATAATGAAGAACTTCTTCAGGAATGCTGAGCTTGATGAGTTCTTAGAGAAGGAGCTTGCACATGCTGGTTATGGTGGTGCTGAGATACAGAGAACCCCTTTGGGTACTAGGGTTACAGTGTATGTTACAAGACCAGGACTAGTTATAGGTAGAAGAGGATTTGGTATAAAAGAGTTAACAGAAAAGTTAGAGAAAGAGTTTGGTTTAGACAATCCCCAGGTATCAGTTGTAGAGATAGAGGTACCAGAGTTGAACCCAAGGATAATAGCGAATAGAGTTGCACAGATGATAGTTAAGGGTACAGCATTTAGAAGGGCAGCGTTATGGGCTCTAAACACTATAATGGATGCTGGTGCTATGGGTGCAGAAGTTATCATATCTGGCAAGTTAAGGAGTGAGAGAGCTTCATTCGAGAAGTACACAGCTGGAATATTACCAAAGAGTGGCGAGCCTGCTGAGAAGGCTGTTAAAGAGGCTGTAACGCATGTACTTCTTAAGATGGGTCTCTATGGTATAAAGATAAAGATAGCCTATAAGGATGCCTTACCTCCAGAGTTTGAGATAAAGGATAGTAGTAAGGAATTGAGTGAAGGTGATAATACAACTGCATCATCTACCACCTCTACTGCTACCAGTGAGGGTAATTAAAGGTGATAATAATGCCAAGGATTAAGATTAAGGATCTAAGAGCAATGAGTGATGATGAGTTGAATTCAAAGCTATCTGAGTTAAGAGCAGAGCTCGCACATGCACAGATTGAGAGATCAAAAGGTACTATAAAGAAGGAGAGTGGAAGGATGAAGTATTTGAAGAGAGATATAGCAAGGATACTTACACTACTCAATGAAAGGAAGAGAGGTACTAAGAGATGAACCATACAAACGAGTAAACCGGAGGCTAAAGTATGAAGATAACCAAAAATAACATCTATATTCATGAGCTCATAGGTTTATATGCTAGTGTAGTTGAGAGCAGTAATGCTACTCTAAATGGCTTAAGTGGAAGGATTGTATTTGAGAGTAAGAACATGCTATATATTGTTGTAGATGATAAATATAAAAGAGTAAAGATGGTACCAAAGAACTCCGTTACACTATCATTTACACTACCTGATGGTTCTACATGCATAGTAAAAGGGAATGATTTAATTGGTAGACCGGAGGATAGAATTGAGAGGGTGAGTAAGTATGAGTACTAGGAATATTGGTATAGATGTTAATTATCCAAGTAAGGTATGCAATGATACTAAATGCCCTTACCATGGAACACTAAGCATAAGGGGTAAGTTATTTACAGGAACAGTTATAAGTAAAAAGGCAAAGAAGATGGTAGTTATAGAGAGGCACTATCAGCATTATGTTCCTAAATATAAGAGGTATGAGAGGAGGAGGAGTAAGTTACATGCTTACTTACCAGAGTGTATAGACGTTAGTGAAGGGGATGAGGTAACTATAGGGGAGTGTAGACCATTGAGTAAGACTATTTCATTCTGTGTACTCGAGGTGGTAAAGCATGGCAGGAAAGAGTAGAGCTGTATCTGCTAAAGGAGTAGAAGAGTTCAAGCCTCATATAACTAGAGCTATACCAGTTTATGCTAATCTAGTATGTGCAGATAACACTGGTGCAAAGATAGTACAAGTAATACAAGTGAACAAGTACAAGGGGAGGTTATCAAGGTATCCAGCTGCATCTGTAGGGGATCTTGTTACTGTAGTAGTTAAGAAAGGACCCCCAGAGTTAAGGAAGCAGATATTCAGTGCTGTTATAATAAGGCAAAAGTATCCTATAAGGAGGCCCAATGGGTTAAGGATAACATTTGAGGATAACGCTGCAATACTTATAACACCAGAAGGGGATGTCAAGGGTACAGATATAAAGGGTCCTGTAGCAGCAGAGGCTGCTGAACGTTGGCCAAGGATAGCAAACTTAGCATCGTTAATAATATAAGTTAATGTAGGTGGGTTATAAATTATGAAGGCTTCTAAAGTTAGGTTAAAGCAGATATACTCTGCGCCCTTGCATAGAAGGAGCAAGTATGTATCTGCAACTCTATCAGATGAATTAAGAGCAAAGTACAAAAGGAGAAGTGCAAGGGTTAGGGAAGGCGATACAGTAAGGGTTATGCGTGGTGAGTACAAAGGAATAGAAGGCAAAGTGCTTAAAGTGCATACAGATACTGCTAGAATAGAGATAGAGGGGCTTCAGAGGGAGAAGGTTAGAGGGGATAAGGTACCAGTGAAGATACATGCGTCTAAGGTTATGATCATAGCATTAAATACGGAAGATAAATTAAGGGAGTCTACACTAACAAGGGGTAAATAGAATGATAATGATGATAGGAGGTAATCAATATGGGTAAGAAAGGTGGTTCAAATAGACTCAAAAGACAGATTGCGCCAGCATTCTGGGAGATACCTAGGAAAGATTATAGATTTGTCCTTAGACCTATACCAGCAACACATCCTATTAATAGATGTTATCCATTAGGCGTACTACTAAGAGATATATTTAATATAGCATCTACAATGCGTGAGGTAGAGAAGGTTGTTAAACAGGGCAATGTACTAATAGATGGTGTTAAGAGGTATGATATACACTTCCCTGTAGGATTGATGGATGTTATAGAGATGCCCTTGCTGAAGAAAGCATATAGACTTGTAGCCAAGGATGGAGTAGAGCTGAGACCAATAGAGGTATCTGATAATGAGAAGAGTTTGAAACTGTGTAAGATAGTAAGGAAGCAGAAGGTTAAGGAGGGTAAGATACAGTACACATTACATGATGGGAGGAATATTATTCAAAACAACAATAATTTAAATACTCATGATACATTGCTAATAAAGGTACCAGGACAAGAAGTTATAGATACAGTAAAGTTACAGAATAATACATTAACATTAGTTACAGGGGGTGCTAATGTTGGTATGCTAGGTAACATATTGGAAGTAAAAGAAGGTAACTTTACATTACCAAGGAGGGTTGTTATTAAAGATCTTGCTAGCGATAAGCATGTAGAGTTACCACTTAACCTCGTTATAGCAGTAGGTTCTGGTAAACCATTAATAAGAGTAAGTTAATAGTGGTGATAATATGCAGGTTGAGGTTAGTGAGAAACAATCAAGAGTTGATAATCCAATGAGGGCTGTAAGGATAGGTAAAGTTGTGATAAATGCTGCGGTAGGCAAATCAGGAGAGCCTATAGAAAAGGCTAAGAAGATCTTGCAAGAGTTGACAGGTAGTATACCTGCTGTAAGAGCTGCTAAGAAGACCATAAGGGATTTTGGTATACATAGAGGAGAACCTATAGCAGTTATAGTAACCTTAAGGAAGGAGAAGGCCTTAAGCATACTCAAGAGATTGCTTGCAGCAAAAGGTAATAGGATAAATGCTTCATCCTTCGATGATTATGGTAATGTATCGTTTGGGATAAAGGAGCATATAGATATACCTGGTGTTAAGTATAAGCCTGAGTTGGGTATAATAGGCATGGATGTATGTATAGCATTAGAGCGTAAAGGATATAGGGTAGCAAGGCGTAAGATAAAGAAAAGTAAGATAGGTAAATGGCATAGGGTAACAAAGCAGGAGGCTATTGAGTTCTTCAATAGCGTATTGAATGTTGAGGTGGTGTAATGAAGATTAGAGATTATACATTAACGGGTAGGAAGATAAGGAAGTATGGTAAAGGATCCAGATGGTGCAAACGCTGCGGTCAATACACAGCAATAATACAAAAGTATAACCTCTTGCTATGCAGACAATGCTTCAGGGAGGTAGCAAAGAACATAGGTTTTAGGAAGTACTCATAAGGAGGTGTTGGTTTATGCCAGCTACAAACATAATCGCAAATACATTCTCAACTATATATAACAATGAGATGAGGAGGAAGCACTCATGCATAATAGCACCAGTATCAAAGCTTGCACTACAAGTATTGAATGTTATGAAGACACATAACTTCATACAAGATTATCAGTACATTAACGATGGTAGAGGTGGAAAGGTTATAGTTAAACTATCAGCAAAGATAAACAGATGCAATGTAATATCTCCAAGAATAAGTGTAAGCAAGAATGGTTATGATGAGTATGATAGACAATATCTACCTTCATATACAAGAGGCATACTTATAGTATCAACTCCATTAGGTGTAATGTCACACCATGAGGCTCAGAGCAAAGGTGTAGGAGGTGTACTGTTAGGCTATGTCTATTAGTGCTAGTAAGAATAATGATGAGCTTAAGGCTACAGTTGATATACCTAATGGTATAGAGATTAGATTAAATGATAGGATACTAGAGGTTAAAGGACCTAAGGGCACAGTAAGAAAGGATCTGAGCAAGATACCTGTTGATGTATCCATAGATAATAATGTATTAACTATTAAACCATTCATAGTTAAGAAGGCTAAGAGGCAGCATAAGGCAATAGTTAATACTATGCAGTCCATAGTAAGGAACATGATCGAAGGTGTACAGCATGGATATACATACAAGTTAAAGGTGGTCTTTGCTCATTTCCCTATAACCGTTAAGGTTAAGGATAAACAAGTACTTATAGAGAATTTCATAGGTGAGAGGGCCCCTAGAATAGCAAAGATAGTTGGGGACTGTAAGGTTACTGTGGAGGGAGAAGATATTATAGTAAAAGGTATAAGCTTGGAAGATGTCTCTCAGACAGCAGCAAATATAGAGAATGCAACGAGGATAAAGGGTAAAGACCTTAGGGTATTCTTGGATGGTATCTATATATATGCTAAAGAGAAGGGTATGTGATTATAATATAAATAAACCTAGTTATGAGAAAGGATTATTAAATTAACTCCAATAATTCTATCATATGAGCCGCCGTAGCTCAGCGTGGTAGAGCAACTGGCTGTTAACCAGTGGGTCGTCGGTTCGAGTCCGACCGGCGGCGCTAACAATTTTTGTTTGATCTAAGGTTTACAATTTATAATTTAACTTCTTTAAGCTATCTATATCTACACTCTTGTTTAGATACACTTGTACCCTGTATGGCTTGTTCTCATTTTTATGATAGTAAAGTATCTTTACACCATAATCAAAGTGTACTATCTCAATACTATCATTAGCCTTTACAACCTTATCATAGTCCTTCATGTACTCTATAAGTTCATCGGTGCTCATACTAAGCAGATCATCTGTTGACCTTAACTTAATGAACCTCATTATAATATACTTATCCTTTTTTGATTAATAAATATTATTATGCTATTATGTTATAAAGATAAAATATATTTATTTAAGTAACAAATGGATTATATTTTAAGATAATTTTAGTATATATTAGAAACCTTTATAACAAGAAGTTCATTAATTAATAAGTATATGAGCAAGAAAACAATTGATAATATTTATAACATAGTAAAGAAAGGAATAGAAAATTATAGGGCTGCTACAGATGCTGTACCAAAGACAGATGTATATGATATTATAGAAGATACCTTCAACGCTATAATGCAGAAGGAGGATGATGCTTTATCTGTAGAAGAGGTTAGTGGGTGTTTAAGAGAAGCTTACTTTGAGCGTAAAGATCCAATAGAGCGCACACAGAAGCATATGCTTGAGACTATAATACAGAGAGGTATTTTAAATGTACTTGCAAAGCCTGTGAAAGGTGAGATAAATGTTCAAGACAAGAAGATCAAACTTATAGGTATTGCTGATAGAGTAGATGAAGATGTAGTAATGATATTTAGAATGGTTAAGGAGTTACCTGAGATGCCCTTTGTTGAGCACTTTATACAAATCAATGCGTACCTTTATATGTTCAACAAGGAGGAAGGAGTTATAGTATACTTCGATAACGATGGAAATGAGATAGAGTTTATAGTTCCAAAGAATGAAGGGTTATTCAAGGAGACACTTAGGAGGGCTAAGATATTGGATATGTTGCTTCGTAACAATGTTGTGCCAGCACTTGAACCATCTAACAAGTGTACGAGATGTCCTTACAATGAACGATGTTACTATCCATCTGAGGATAAGGAGAGGATAGGGTTCTGGGTAAGAGGCAGATGGGTTGAAGCAAAGAAATAGCAGCTATAAGAGATTATAATATTTTAAGAATTGTTAATAAATTTACTAATAATTATGATATGAGTAGATAAACCAGTTATATTTTTAGCGTTAAATGAAGACTTTTATAGTTCTCTTCATGAAGTATTTATTGTTATATGTCATTGAAGGTAAGGAAAGAGAAGGAGAGGGTAAAGAGGTATATAGTGATAGTAAGTATAGCAATTATAGCCTTATCTCTAGCAGTATATTATGCAAGAGAGACAGGGTCATATAAGAATAGTAGAGTATGGAAGTTTGATTCATATGAAAATGGGGTAATACCAGAGGGTTTCTCAACAACAGATGCGTCTTGGACTATAATTAAAGATGAATCTGCATACTCTAAACCAAATGTCATAAAACATAACAAGAACGAGGAGGGTAATAGCAATAATTATGTATATTCCTTATTAATCAACTCTGAGGGTGTGTACACTAACTTCAAGGCTAGTGTAAAGGTTAAGGTACCTAACAATGATGGTAGTGCTGGTTTAGCATTTAGATTCATAGACTCATCGCATTACTTTATAGCACTGCTAGATGTATCAAGTCATAAGCTCTCGTTATGTAGAGCAGAACCAGCAAGGTTACTATGCTTACAGGATGCTAATATTAATATAGAGAATAATGAATGGCATACATTGACAGTTCAAGCCTCAACACAAGGAATAGTATGCTACATTGATGATAAACCGCTCATAAAGAGGTATGATCAACATTACATAAATGGTATGATAGGTTTGTGGGCTAAAAACGATACTATAGCATTATTTGATGATTTAGAAATATATTATTAAGTAATAACTATGATAATAATAATAAACACATGAATATTTGTAATATAATATATACGGGATGGTTATATTATTATCATTATTAAGTTAATAATGAAGAAAAATCCTTTATAATATCTTTCTCTAATTAAAAATTTGTTGAAGGTACAAGATAAAAGAGTATTAGTTACAATAATAGTAATAGTAACTCCACTACTTGTAACAGGTTACATGAGTGCGAACAATGCATTTGGACAGTTTGGGGAGTTAAAGTTACCAAAGCCTGAAAAGATAACCGAGTACCATTGCAGTAATAACCCTCTACCTTGTATAGATCCTGGAGATACAGCGTTCATGTACACAGCAGCTGCATTCGTTATGATAATGACACCTGGGGGAGTAGGATTTCTTTATGGTGGTTTAACTAGAAGGAAGAATGCATTAACAGTCATTCTACAAGCATTCTTAGCTTATGCTATAGTTAGCATACAGTGGGTGTTATGGGGTTACACCTTAACATTTGGACCAGATGCCACAGGGCATGGTTTCATAGGATCATTCGAGTGGTTTGGATTGAATAACGTGCTCCATAATGCTCCTGCTGATGTATATGCCCCCAGCATACCTCATATAGCCTTTGTCATGTTCCAGTTAATGTTCGCAGCTATAACTCCAGCATTAGCAATAGCAGGTTATGCTGATAGGATTAAGATGAGTGCGTTCTTGATACATGTGGTATTATGGAGTACTTTCATATATGACTTTGTAGGGCACTGGAACTGGTCTTTAGGGAGTGAGGGAACATCCCCTGGGTGGTTAGCAAAACTAGGTGCGTTGGACTTTGCAGGAGGTACAGTTATACATATAACATCTGGCTTTGCTGGTTTAGCAAGTGCAATGTATATAGGTAGAAGGATAGGATATGGCAAGGCACCCTTTGAGCCTCACTCAATACCATTTGTATTACTTGGTGCTACTCTATTATGGTTTGGTTGGTTTGGTTTCAATCCTGGTAGCGCTGGTGCAGCTGGTGCACTTGAGAGCCAAGCCTTCCAGAATACCAACTTGGCTACTGCTGTTGCTGCAATGTGGTGGATGTTCCTTAGCTGGGCTCATACAGGTAAGACTAGTGCTATAGGTGCTGCAAGTGGTGCTATAGCAGGTCTTGTAGCTATAACTCCAGCATCTGGTTTCGTAGGTACATGGGCTTCAATAATAATAGGATTTGCTGCAGCTACTGTATGCTTCTACTGCTTGATAATAAAGAATAGAGGAAGAATAGATGATGCATTGGATACATGGCCTGTACATGGTATGGGGGGCGTTGTAGGTGCATTATTAACAGGTACATTTGCAGAGAAGCGTATAAATCCACTTGGTGATGATGGAATATTCTTTGGTAATCCACCACAGTTACTTGAGAATGCTATAGGTGCAGGTGCTGCAGCTGCTTGGGCTTTCGGGCTAACCTTGCTTATATGGAAGATACAGGATATTATATGGCCTGGAGGGGTAAGAGTAACACCAAGAGAGGAAGAGATAGGCTTAGATATAGCACAGGTAGGAGAGAAGGCTTATGCAACAGAGTAATCATTATTATAATAAAACCTTTTTATTTAATTCAATATGGATAGATGGATAGTATTAGTGGTATCTCAGTTTGTAAGTGCAATATTAGGCTTCTACTGGGGAATAGTTACAGGTAATCTAATCTTTACTTATATTGGAGGCTTCTTCTTTGCTATTGGTGTTTTTGCATTAACTAGATGGAGTTATGATAGATTTAGATCTAATAAGTATACGAATAGAAGGGTAAGAAGGTAATGCTACTAAACTAATTGTTAAGCATAGTGCTATGTTAAATACTCTTATTTAGTTTGATGTAGAAATAATATATTATACCTTCTTTACTAATTAATATTCTATGTAATTAGAAAAATAATTAATATCCAGTAATCAAAGGAGTTAATAATAAAAATATATTAACTATATTAACTATATACTAACCATGGCTGAAGCAGGTATAGCAATATTCATAGCTGCTGCAGTAGCATTAGCAATAGTTACTGCTATACAGTTTGCTGAAAGGGCATATAGATACAAGAGAATTAACATGGGGCTTCATGCAGGCACTTATGGTTTCACATATGAGTCAAAGAGGGAGAGATCTGAGAATGTAAGAGATAATCCTCAAGAAGATAAATAATAATGATGAAACAACAGAAAATAAATAAATGATACTCATGCTATGAGAGTTAATCTAGAAGATGATGAGTACATAGTTGCATCTATGCCTAAAGTATGGATCAATGAGACTGGCCTACTTGGATACCTGAAAAGGAGTAAAGAAGGTATACTTACTTTAACAAACAAGAATCTTATATTTGTACCAAAGCGTGTATCAATAACTAAAGACGAGATGAGTAGATTCATAGATCTACAAGAAAATATAGTAAAGGTAGTAAAGATAAAAGGGTACTCAGAGAATAGCCTTGACGAGGATATACTCAACAATCAAGATAGCATATTGATACCGTTGAATACTATATTAGAAGCCAAGGGGGTAAAATCTAGGAAATCAAGCTTCCTAAGGGTTAGCTTTAGGAAAGATGAGAGGAGGATTAAGACTTATGACTATGGTATAGCAGAGAGCATAACAAATTATCCAGTTAGACAGCCATTGCTCTTCTATAATATAAGTTGGGAACCTTGGATAAGATTGATATATGCTTATATAGTGTAAGTACAACGTTTTAATGCCTCAGTAATTATACTTATATCATCATCCTTAACAGATTCATTACCATAAATAGGCAGATCGTTGTTCCTCAAAAATATAACATCTCTTACAACCTTTCTGTATTTAAATATATTTATCTCATTCGATTCATGCAGGTATAATGCTAGATCTATGTACATCTTCTTATCATACTCTTCCTTTAACCTTTTATAATGGTCAGATATGCTAAGCAATTTGAAGAATACCCATGTATCTTGAAGTATCCTTGTTATACAGTACATTATGAATCCATAGTAGCACTCTTCTCTTCTCTCAATCTCTATGAACCTAACCTTGATCTCATCATCTGGCCACCATTTAATCACATCATTCCATGATTTTAATAACCTCTTTTTGTCATCAAATAGTAAGAGAATTCTAGGGTACACATACAGAAAACTATAACCTAGACCAATGAACCCATCGAACCATACCAATCTATCAGTTGGCATAATACTTGCTATTGTATATCTTATAATTAAAGGTTAAATATAATAGTAATAGATCAAACATATGACAAGTAAATTAATACATGTTGCTGATGTTGATGATTTAAAAGATGGTGAGATGAAGGCTTTAGAAGTTGATGATGAGCAGATATGTATTATAAATATCAAGGGCAATTACTATGTTATAAGTAATGTATGCACACATGAGGGCGGCCCATTGAATGAAGGTATGTTAGAAGGATACGAGGTAGAGTGTCCATGGCATGGTGCACGTTTTGATGTAAGGACAGGTAAGGTTATATCCCCTCCTGCAGAAGAATCAGTTAAGGTATACAAGGTAAGAGTAGATGGTAATAAAGTATTCATAGAGAAGTGACTTCTTGAATAGAAATAGTAGGTTCCTATACAAAGGTGAGTTAGATTATGTCATCTAACATGAACAAGAATATAAGCATGTACAGTAACAGGCTCGTCTAGAATGGAAAGATAGGGCATATGGATGAAGGTATGATTAGAGAATAAATCTTATTACAATTTCCTTTATTCCTTTCTTATTACTCACCCCTCCTTACGAAAGGGTCTTATAAGATAAGAATATTTCAAAATTCGAATTTTGAAATTAGTAATAGGTTATTGACACAATTAATAATTATTACTGACAGAATATCTTATCTCTTTTAATAAGATAGTAGAAGGTATGGTAAGTTGCTTCTTCTGTAGAAAGAGGATATGGTACAGAAGAGACCTAAGTAATCCATTTGCTAGAAACAAGGAGAAGACACATGCGTATGAGTGCACAAACTGTAAAGTAATATTTTTAGTTAAGAATGAGTCTAGCAGAAAGAGCAGAGGTACAAGGGATTACTGGAAGGATAAGAGCATAGTTAGAGGTAAGGTGATCAAGGTACTAGTGAATGATGCTTCAGATATCCATTAAGTTTATATCGTAACTACTATCATTACATATGTAATGATAAGGATACCAATAGTACTAAGCATGATAGTACTGCTACTATCATCTATGCTAGCAAGTAATGTCTATGCCCAGACACAATCTAATGTACCATTCCAAGTACCATCTATAGAAGATGATGTAAAGATTATAACAGTTGATGGAAAAGATAGCAATGGTAATACAGTTAACATAGAGATCATAACCACTAGGGGTACTATGATGCTCTCTAGGAATACTATAATGATGGACCCTACAGTTATGTTCGGTATGCCTATGATGATTCAGATGATGGTAGGTATGAGCATGAACCAAGGTATGGGGATGGGTATGCAGAACTCTAACATGCAAAGTATGATTGCACAGATGCAGCAGAGTATTAATACATGGATGAGAAGCCATTATATAGTACAGGGAGGGTCCATAAGTATCAACGGGAATATGTATATGCTTGAGGGAGGTACAGCAAGGATAAGTGATGATAGAGTATTCATAAATGCGGTGATAGATCAAGGGTTAAACAGGAATGGTAAACTTTTGTTATGGGGTACTATAGATAAGGATGATGGATTGAAAGGTAGGATACTCCTCTGGGAAGGTAGGACCCAGTTGAGTAGTATCAAGGTAGTAGCAGGTGGTAGCATAGAGGATGCACTCTGATAGTATAATAATTAATTTATTAATTTGAAGATCATTTAAGTAGATTGTGTCATCAACTGAAAGTATCTTTACTAATGTTACTATTATTCATTATAGGCAAGAATACCGTTGTCGGATAGCTAACATTTTATAACTATCCGTTCCACCTCAGCCTTGAAGGCTTCATGAGTGGCTTTCGGAGGCAACGGTAAAGCACCCCACATTGGCAGTTTCATGGCTATGTTCCAAGCTGCTACTATATGCCTATCTGCTTTAAAGCTGCATCTTCTACATTCAAATACATGCCCATTCGGCTTATTCAGCTTGCCACATATCGGGCATGTCCTAGAAGTATTCTCTGCTTCAACAGATTCTGGTCTTAAGTTTTGCTACATTGATTTATATGTGATGCAGAATTGAATTTTTCTGAATGGCAAACTGTGAAGTCTTCTATTCATCCTTCTCCCATAGCTTATCTTTCCCCTCATGTTCCTAAGGTTCTCCATGACTGGTTTGACATTCTCCTCATATACGATTCTAGCTATAATCTTTGAAGCTTTATGAAGTATTACTATTGACTCCTCTTCTCTCTTTCAGAGCATTTTGCCATAAGTCTTACTCTCGTTTCCCCTGATGTCTTACTCTGAATATTCCTCCTCTACCTGAAGTATCTGTCTCATGTATTTAGCTTTACTAATATATTCTATCTTAACGAACTTAATTGTATTGGGTCTGATTATATAGGTCTATACTCTTCTCGTTCACGTCTATGCCAAGTAGTCCTTTCAGCTTTCTTCTATTCAACCATCTTCCTGAAGGTAACATGAAGGAAGTATTCTCTATTTCTTCTAATAAGCATTGAGCCTTTAACTGCCCAATTCATGAATTTCTGAGTGCTCATGAATCTCGAAGGGTATTACGATATGCCCTTTATCTACTCTTATGAAGACCCCGCCCTAAAGGGCGGGGATGATATCCATAGGTAAGACTAGAAATAGGTAAAATTAAAAAGTAAGTAAGAGGTAAATAATAATAAATAATAATAAGAATGATACAGCAGGTATTAAACTACAAGTATAGACTATATCCTAATAAGCTATATCAATCTAGATTGGAGTCTAGCCTAGAAGTATGTAGATTCTTATATAACCACTTCATAGAAGAAGGATACACAGATGAGTATGAGATGAATATGCATATTACTGAATTAAAGGATGCTTATTCTGAACTTAATAATTACCATTCTAAGATGTTACAGATGGTTAGTAATCAAGTTTCTAGCATATATAAAGCATTAAAAGTGTTAAGGAAAGAGGGGTATAAGTTGGAAAGCCTAGACCAAAAGGTAAAGATGAGTATAACTCTTTTACATATAATCAATCTGGGTTTAAACTGGTAAATAAAGAGAATAAGCATTATTTATGGCTATCAAAGATTGGATATATCAAGATAAAGCTACACAGGGAAGTTAATGGTAACATAAAACAAGTAACAATAAAGAAGAAGAACAGATGGTATGCTATCTTTACTGTAGAAAGGGTATATCCTATATTCAAGTTCATTAAT
>CAZLZM010000008.1:0-21147 GCA_964563995.1 uncultured Nitrosopumilales archaeon | reverse complement strand
CAAGGAGCTTGGGGAAGTCACGCTTGGGGAGATGTTAAAGTCTATGAACCAAGAATCCTCGCCTTTTAAGGTGGGTAGCTCACAAACTTAACTAACAAGGTTATTTGTTATGGGTTTTATAGGATATGCTCCGCATACCCTACAGAATCTAGCATCAGAATTTATATAGGAATAGCATGAGGGACATTTATACCTATACTTATGCTCAAGATAATCGTCTGTATCAGTTTTCCTATTGGCAGTACGGTATGGAGGATCAAAGAACCTCCTATAAACCTCATAATAGTATAGGTGTTCCTTATCCCTTATACTTACATGCTCATTGCTTATATAGTAACTCCTCTTACTTGAAAAGTAAGAATCCTCTATAATGCTATTAAGATAATCCTTTATAATACTAGTGTTTGCCCCTTGCTCCATAGGCATCTTATCCCTCCATGCTATATCCTTACCTAAGATATGCTCAAAGCATACTCTTAGTATGAACTTCCCATACCTCTTACCATTGTACTCATTAACCTTCATCTCTATTGGTATGCTTCTAGCATAATCAATTAGTCTACTATTCAAGTATGGTAAGGATACTCTAATACCAAGATACCTTGCTATATCTATGCTAGAGAAGTGCATTATACTCTCTAGTCTAGAGAGTTCATGCCGTAACTCTTCATAACTCATCCTTAGCATATAGTTATAACCAGCAAAGATCTCATCTGAACCATCCCCTGTCATGGCATACTTATATCCATTGCTACTTAACCTCTTCAATGCAAGATAGAGGACAGAGGAGTTTCTAATCTCCATTGGATCAAATGTCTTCATGATTCTTATTACATTTGGGACGGCATCCCCAAGTATATCATCAACACTTACATGCTCTAGTATACATCTAATCTTAAATCTATCAGCAACCATACTTGCATGTACTAAATCCTTGGCATTAGAGTGTCCAATGCATATGGCTGTTATTGAACCTTTATCATTATAATTGTAATTGCTTTTTGATAATGATAACAATGCTGCTAATATACTACTGTCTAAACCACCAGAGAGCAATATGGAATCGCTCCCTTCCTCAATGCACTTCTCTATACTTGAGTTAAGCAGATCGATCAACTTTGTACATGTTATGCTCATACCTAACATATGAATTAGCAATATTTATTATAAACTAAACCGTAATGTATAGTATGCTACTTCCCTCAGAGATAGAGTCCAAGACACTTATACCAGCAATAAGGGCTATAATATCAAGGAGGTTAGTCAATGATTACAATATGAGGGAGGAGGATGTTGCTAAGTTACTAGGTATAACCCAAGCAGCAGTAAGTAATTACATAAGGGGTACAAGAGGTGATGCTGAACTGGTTAAGAAACTTACCAACCTACCTACTATAGCAAAGAGGATAGATGAGATAAGTAGGGAGTTGGCTAGCAGTAAGGCATTCTTACCATCTACAATGGCTAAGTATATAGGTTTGCTTAATTACATAAGGCAGAGCATGATAATATGTGATATCCATCATACTATAGAGGATAATATAGATAAGGAAGTATGTAAAGCATGTGAGGATATGCTTATCAAAAATAGTAGTGGTACAGACTAACTAATTTATTTAAACATAAAAATAAAAATTAATATATCAATTAGATAATAATCTCTTCCCATGGCAAAGATAAGAATATATGCGGTTGAGAACGGCCCCTATATATTAGAGATTGATGGTAAGACTCATTCAGCACTATGCAGATGCGGTGGGAGTAACAACAAGCCTTACTGTGATGGTACACATAGAAAGATAAACTTCTTAGCATCTAAAGCAAATATACTTGATATGCAATAAAATAATAAACTTTAATGGGCATCCTCAGATTCAAATTTTCCATTAATAACACTAGTAATTTATTTATTTTCTATCTGCTCTTTCTGTGTATACGGTTTAACCGTAACTACTCCAGATCCATCCTTACTGATTATAACTCTTATCTTCCTAGGCGGGTTTCTTATACCTCTACTCCATAGAATCTCATTCAAGGCTTCATCTATCTTAACCTCTTCACTCTTCATATGTTTAACGGCAAAATCCCTTATCATGTTTACTGCTCTCTTTGCCCTTCTATTATCTGGCGCAAGTGTAACCTTGCCAAGGTTTATGGTATACACCCTCTCCTCTACCTCTTCTTCCTTGCTCATATCATATACACTTCTATTTCATGAATAAGATAATATATTTTATTTTTTTATTATATTATTATTGTTAGTTACGTTATCTATCCCACATCTACACTACCTCTTCTCCAATTACGTTGCTGTGGATTTCTCCTAACTCTTCTATTTGTCTTTAGTATAACCCAGAGTGGAACAGCAGAGTTCTGTTTAGTCTTCTTCATCAATCTATTCTTTCTTGATTTGGTCTTGTTACTTGCCATGTATCTAGATACTAACAGGCACTTTTTATTAAATTATTCTAATCCTGTTCACCGAATTAACTGAAGGCTTGTTAAATAATACTATACTGTGCTTAGCCTATACACCTTTGGCATAGGCTACTATTAATTTATATCTCGCCTCTATATCCTCGTATTTATTCATCCTTGCAACTGTTACTTCTCATCGAATATCTTTTCTATAAGCCATTTTGTACGCATATGCTTTGCTATATCTGAGATAGTAACTATGCCTACTAGTTTACCGTTCTCAACCACAGGTAGTCTCCTTATTCTATTATTGAACATCCTTTGTACAGCTGCCTCTATAGGAAGATCAGACTCTGCTGTTATAACTGGGGCACTCATAACGCTAACTATGTTAACCTTACTACTAGGTATATCGTTTGCACATACCTTCCTTACAAGATCCCTCTCTGTTACTATACCAACTATCTCATCTCCCTTCATGACTACTACACTACTTATGTTGTTATCTGCCATAAGCCTTGCTGCATCCCTTGCTGTCTTATCTGGCTCTATGGTTATCACCCTTCTTGTCATTATATCCTTGAGCAGTATATCCACATGTAAGCTCATGGATAATGGATTTAAAAATGTGTTCTTTGCTATCGTGAGAAGGGAAAGAAGCAAATTGTATTTTTAGCGATGAAGTTCTAAACTATCCTCACTATGATAGAGCATCTCCAAGGTTATAACATACAAGGACTTACTGAACTATACAATATTATTTAAAGACAACAATAACAGTTAAGGTATCAAAAATCATCTTTGACTCTATTCTTCTTAACCCTTTGGAACTAGTGCTTCTAGAAAACGTGTACCAGTTTTCTTACGAATGTTTGAAGCAAGTGATGGTTGTGAAACTGCTGGATATATATCATTGAATACGGTCTCAAGAATTAGCAGAGTCTGTTTACAAGAAAGCGACAAGAAAGCCTACGATTTTAACCGTGGGATGAATTGTTATTTAAATAAATATCTCAGAAAAATACAAAGCCCAGAACAGAAGGGTATTTAAAGCGGAAAGGACTAACACGTTCATAGTTGAGAACCAGCCTGCTTTATGGGAACTAGCAGACAACTGCTCTAGACTTTGGAATGAGGTTACCTTTTAGAGAATACATGCATACATACACAAGAAGTTTTCATGGTACCCTAAACACCTTTATGAGAAGTATTCCCCATTGATAGGCTCTGCTATAGCTCAACAGATAATAAACAAGAACAATGAAGCATGGAGAAGCTTCCTAGCTTTAAAGAAAGAGACTTGAAGCAAAGGGAGAACTCCCAAAACACATAGCAAAGGTTTCAATACCTAGGTACTGGAAGAGGAATGGTAGAAGAAGAGAGCTTAATAATTGTTAGAAATGGCTGCTATAGAATTGATGATGAATACCTGTACCTCTCAAAGAGGCTTAAGCTGAAGTATAAGGGTAGATTGATGTGAGCTTGTAGGCAGGGCAGGCTAGAGATAATGTACGATGTAGTGGCTAGAGTATGGAGGGACTTTATGACCATTGAAGTCGAGAAGCCTCCCAAGAGAGGGGCAATAGGCCCCCTCCACGTCGATTTAGGAGTTAGGTGCCTAGCCACTATCTGACATGAGGGGATGAAACAGCCTATGGCCTTCAGAGGGGAGAGTTGCTATGGGACTAGTGGGTACTGGACTAGGAAGATAGCGAAAGAGCAGAGTAGACTGGCTAGAATGAACAGAGTTAGAACCTCAAGAAGACTTGGCTGTTTAGGATAAGGCATAGGGGGTTCAGATATACGATAGACGCTATGGTAAAATGGATTGTCGACTAATATGCATATAAAAACAACATTTCAATTTCAAGGATAGTCATCGGTGATTTGAGAGGAATTAGAGATAACAGGCACAAGAATTCCAAGATGAATTCTATGATCCACAACTTCTAGAGTTTAGGTGGATAATAGGACTGAATGGTGTCAAAAGGAGTTGACTAGATCCTTCACATGAAAGAGATACTCGAGGCTTAGATATGCTAAAGAGGCTTAGTCTAAATTTTAAGATGCTAGCTTTAAGGATAAGAATGTTAGTGGTTTAAGGATTTTGATTAATGTACGATACAATATACTTATTTATTTGGTTCAATTAGGCAAATGGCGTAAAATGATAACAGATATAGGTTTAGGATTTATAACTATCATACTATCCTTAGCAGTAGTCATTGTTGCCTGGGCAATACTATCCGTACCTGTGTACATCTCTGCTAGAGTACTAACTATGGGTAAGATAAGATTCACTACTGCCATGCTTGCAAGTCTTATAGCACCTTTGCTATATGCTGTAATAGTTATAGGCTCGCTTCTACTTATAGATAAGATAGGTATAGTATCTATATTGTTAGCATTGATAGTAGCACCTATAGCATGGTTATGGGTATATAAACGCATGTTCAATACAGGCTGGTTAAGGGCTTTAGGTATTACAGTACTCTCCTTCATACTATTTATAGTATTTGCATGGATGGTATCTCTGATACTTGGCACAATACTACCAGATGTACCTATGCCTAACCCCACTCCTATACCATTGCATAATATCTAATTCTTAGAATGGGATAAACCAAATATTTTGAATGGTTTAATTCAATGATATTTTAATTGATTGCACTTATCATATAGAATCTCTTGCTATAATTAATACTGCTAATATATTTATTAACTTGGTTAGAGAGCTTTATCATACAAGGCATCTTAGCGTAATAGTTTATAGTAACAAACTATAAGACTTATGAATATTCCATCTGAGATTGATAATTATGAATAAAACTAAATAATTTATGATGTAATCTGAATATGATATAATTATGTATATAATTTATGGTGACGAGGTACCTAGTACCTATACTAATAGTATCTGTAGTAAGAGTCATAACTACTACATCACTGCTTGCTAGCAATGTACAAACTCGAAGGGAATCATACAGTATTGCAAGTAGATATAAATAACATATTCGCATCATCTGATCAACCATGAGTCTTCAAACTGTTAGCTGTACAGATATGAGGGTTGTATATGTGTATGTTGTAATAAGTAATGTTCAACCTTATAGTAATGGAGATAGTCCATTCGTTGTAGTGATTGCAAATACTAATGTTGGGTCAGGCAATACTAAGTTACAAATACTATTATTGAATAGTAAACGATGTCTACTTTGTAGGCAGCTTCTATACATGTTGACTTAGATGATAGTATGGTAAACTTTCCAATAACTAATTAGCAGTAGCAAACAGCAGTAATATTAGACCACATACTACAGCATCAGCAGCAATACATGCTGATATAATAGAGATGGAATATAAGCATTAAGGTGAATAGTAATGGAAGTAAATGAATACGGTCAATTATTTTTCCTTGATGTACTTATGCCTTCCATACTGCTATTATTGTATAAGTAACCATGTTTATGCAGATCCATATTATGGCTTAGATATAAGCCCAGATAAATTGCATACTCTACATCTACTGTATCTGCATCACTATGTGCTGGTGTAACACATGAACAATACTAGTGTAGAGATAGAACATAAAGGCTGTACTTCGTACAAGCACAGTTAATGTAGGCACAGCAATAAATGCTAGGGAGTGTGTAGTATGGAATATACCAGCTGACTTTGGAAAGTAGTTTGGATCAAGTCGGTTGGATATTAAAGGTTGATACAGATCCAACGGTTCTTTATTTATAAGTTTCAGGTACTCTTAGTGATCCTTGAGAGTATAATAGGGGCGGTAGCTGTTTATAGGTTCATCATCGGCTATAAATGTATAGAAGAAAGGGAGTTGGTATAAAGAAGGGTAATAACCAATAATCAATAACAGTTCCTTTTTTTATTATTATACACGGGATATTTGAACAACACATTAATTAAATTAAATAATTAACAGTTATTTACATTTTACATTCTTTATTCATCGTCTATCAGCTCTTTAGTATCTTCTCTAGCTATGTTAGCGTATCTATATCTATCTCTCCACTCATCTACAGCACTTATATCCTCTCCTGCCCTCTTCTCCTCAACCTTCTCTACCTTAACTATGGATGGTATGTTAACCCATTGCCCAACTAGTATAGCCTCACCTACATTCAAAGATGGTAGATACTCTAGCAACTCTCTACTAACTATCTCACTAGATTCGTTTATATACCTCTGATCCTCTGGATTGGTAAGCCTAAGTATAGCCAATGAACCCATCTGGCTAAGCACATCAGGATCAAGTCTTCTTGGCCTTTGGGATACTATTATTAGAGAGACCCCAAACTTCCTCCCCTCCCTTGCTATCTTGCTTGCTATGTATTTGGTATCTGTATATACATCTACTTTATTAGGTAAGAATACATGTGCTTCCTCTATAGCACATATGACTGGGCTTTTAAACCTTACCATCTCACTGATATTTTGCATTCTATCTAATCTCTTTGCTCTCTCAGCCCTCTTCCTATCCTCTAGTATCTCCTCTAGATAGTATGCTATGGCAACATCAGCCTGTTTCTCAGAGAACTCTATCATATCTAGTATGTTTACCATGTTTGGTTTTAGCAGATTCAAAGGTTCACTACTACTTGTATCGAAGAGAGAACCTAGCCTTCTTACTGCACTATCTATTATGCTCTGTAGCCTCTCAGCAGCCCTTATTATCTGGGGATTCCTCTTGCTTGATTGCTTACCTTCTTCTATGCCTTTAATGTTATCTATACTTGCCCTTAATGCACTCCAGAAATCCTCAGCATGTCTAACATCATCAGTAAGAGCCTTACTAAGAATATCCCTTTGCACACTAGCGTTCTCTTTAACCTCAAGTAGATCTGCCAACTCCTCAGCATCATGTATGAACCTAGGATTTATCCTTGCTTTTATATGATTTACATTACTTATGCTTAGATCACTATACTCCCCATGGTAATCGAATATAACCATCGTACCATTCCTCTCAGCAACCCTCTTTGCTATTAGTGCTAATAGATTTGATTTACCTCCACCTGTTACAGATAATATTGCAAGATGCCTACTTGCTATCTTATCTATATTAACATATACCTTAACTCTACTATTTCTTAACAACGTTCCTATGCTTGCCCATCTGTAATCATTAACAGAGAATACCTTAAGATCATCCATGCTAGCCTCTAGTACAGTGCTACCTGGTTCTGGTGGAGTACTAGGTATGGTAACTATACCTTTGGCAAGATCATCTATATAGCCTAAGACCCTTACTGTTGCTTGATAACTCTTATCCCTCTCATTCCTTTCAGCTATCCTCTTGCCTTCGTATGCTGCAAGATAGTTGCTAACACTTGCAAGTATACTGCTCTTTATAGATGAGTTCTCTACAAGCCCAAGTATACTCCTATTATCGCTAGTTGTTACAACAACATATTCTCCAACACTAACTGGTCTGTAGGCTATGAATGAGAATCTATATGGATAAGATTCGCCAACTATGAAGCCCAATGGTTTATCGTTACTATTGGTATTGATAACATTATTATTGCTATTATTACTGCTCATTCATCCAATACCTCCCTATCTCCTTCCTCTATGCTTAATCCTATCATATCCTCAATTCTGCTCATATCATCGTCACTTATCTTACACCTCTCATGTGCTAACCTAAGCACATAAGGATAGCCTGACATACTCTCCAATGCAATCATATCAATTATACCTTTTATATCCTCTTCACCTCTCTTGCCCGGTATCTCAACCTTTATTATGGGCGTACATGACCTTAACCTAACATATGCTACAGTTATATCCTCATTCTTTATCTTCTGATGCTCATAAACGTATCCAGGTTTAGAGGTTGCCTTGCTAAAGTAGTATATATCTGCTAGACTCCCATTCAGTATAGAGTTACTCTCAGAGTTCTTTGCTATGAATATTATATTATCGTTACGCAAGAGATTCTTATAGTAATCAAAGAGATCCTTTATATCAGCATCTCTATCATCATAGTACTGCTTAAACCTTCTATCGTAGAACCTTGCAAGTATAGAACCATCTATAAGCAAGAAGTCTATATCATTAACATCTTCAGCGCTCCTCTTTGCTAATTCGTACTCGATCTTCATGCACCTTATGAGCAGGAGGTTCCTTGGACTCACATAACCCCTGCCCCTATCATACCTTAGCTTCTCTACATCAAGTTTAACTATTGGATCAACTAGTAGAGAACCTTTACTAGTTATTGATACCCCCGCCATAGCATAAAGGTAGAAGCCCTTGTACTTTCTGTAGTTGAAACTACTATCTATCCCAGCCAACCTAGATTCTATTGTCCTTGGCTCATAGGTTATCCATCTCTTCTCAGCATCCTTAAAGATACTCTCTTTATTGTTATTTATCTTACTAACTATGCTCTCTCTTCTCTTCAAGGCATCTTCATACAGTTCAAATAACATAGCATACCTTACTAGGTTTAAGATATAAGGTTTTACAGTAAACAGCAAGAATCCCAGCCTTAAAAGGTGGAGTGTTAAAACATTAGGTACAATAATAATATTTAAATCATTAGAATATCAAGCTATGCAGTGCATAGAATAGAGGAGGACGAGGTGGAAGAGATAAAAGAGTTCATAGACATGCTTAATAATGAGTCTAGCAATGGTGCTATTGTTGTTGTTGAGGGTAAGAAGGATGTTATAGCATTAACTGCTCTAGGCTTCTATGGTAATGTTATAATGCTTAACAGTTGTAGGAGTTTAAGTAGACTTGTAGATAATATACAGCATTTTAGAGAGATTATACTACTGCTAGATATGGATAGTAAAGGCAGGTACCTTACTCAAAGACTTGCTAGCATGATCTCAAATAGAAGAAGGATTAATCTATTCTATAAGAGAAGGTTAGTTGAGATAACAAAGGGTAGGATAAGGAGCATAGAGGAACTTGTAATTTACAAAGAGTATATCATTAATAGATTAACGTACTCATCTAAATAACAAGTCTATCCTTTAACATCTCTAGCACGTACTTTGCTATTGCTGGAGAAGATGTGAATCCTGGGGACTCTATGCCAAGGAGGTGTATGAAGTTGTGTGGATACTCTTCTATAACAAAGTCTGCTTCTTCCTTACTACCATAACCTACAAGTCTTGCCCTTACTCCAGAGTACCCATACACTAGATCTTCTTTACTTACACCTTCTACTAGCATAGATGCATGCTTATAGAACTCATCCATACCACTCGTGTATACTTCATCTTTGCTTTTAAGGTATACAGCATTTGGACCAATACTTATGCTATTATCTAACCTCTTTGTTAGATGTATACCTATCCCCTTATAATCAAATGTTGGTACCGGATATATTAGAGAGTTTACTAGGTACGGCTTACCCTTTATGATATAGTACTCTCCAAGGCATGGATATACCTTGTACCTGTTAAGACCTACTAACATGGCTATCTCATCAGCATGTAAACCAGCACTGTTTATAACTATTGTAGCACTCACCGTCTGCTTATGCTTATCGTTGTTAACTATTAGTTTAAACATACCATTACACTCATCTATCCTTGTAACCTTGCTATTGAACATGAACTCGATCCCATTCTCTAATGCTTTGTTATGAACAGCGTATGCAATAGCGTATGGATCTGTTATACCAGCACTAGGAACATATACACCTATACTAGCCTTTGCATAAGGCTCTAGTACCTTTATCCTATCTCTATGAACTATCTCATACTCAACTGAGTTTGCTCTTGCCCTTCTCTCTAGCTCACTCAAAGCCTTCTCTTCATCATTGCTGTTAGCAACTATGAGCATCCCTCCTCTTCTATATGGTATATTAAGAGTACTACATAGTTTATACATGAGCTTATTACCCTTAACACATAACCTAGCCTTTAATGTATTAGGTTTAGCATGTATACCAGAATGGATAACACCAGAGTTCCTACTGCTAGCATGTTTAGCTATGCCATTCTCCTTGTCTATACATATGCATGATATCCTTTTCTCACTTCTGTCTTTATTATAAGCACTAATTAACGCTAGTTCATATGCAATCATTAATCCAACTATACCACATCCTATAATAGCTAAATCGTATTCTCTCTTCACAAATAATGCTATTGCAACACTTATATATCTAGCATACGAATGCACTTTATTATACTAAAGAGGAGAGAATTAGATGCCTAATTCAGGGGTTGTAAAGTATAATGTGAAGATAAAGTTTGATGTAGATGGGATAGTTGAGAAGGCTGATATAATAGGAGCCTTATTTGGGCAGACTGAGGGTCTGCTAGGTCCAGAGATGAACTTGAATGAGCTACAGAGAACTTCTAAGGTAGGAAGGATAGAGGTTACTCTAGATGTTAGGAACAATAGGAGTAATGGAGAGGTAGTGATACCCATGAGTACTGATATAAGTACAGCTGCTTTAATAGCAGCTGCAGTTGAGACTATAGATAAAGTAGGGCCATTCAATGCAAAGTTTGCTCTATCAACTATAGAGGATGTTAGAGAGGTTAAGAAGAGGATGATAGTTGATAGAGCAAAGAAGATAGTTCAAGAATGGGCAACCAAGAGTATAAGTGAGTCTGAGTCTATGCTAAGGGATATATATGAGGCAGTAAAACCAGCAAGGTTAACCACCTATGGGAAAGAGCATCTTGCATGTGGTGCAGGGATATTTGAGTCGGATTGGATAATACTAGTTGAGGGCAGGGCAGATGTAATAAACCTACTTAGAGCAGGTTACGATAATGCTATTGCTATAGAGGGTGCAAAGATACCTGAGTCTGTTATAAAGTTATGCAGGGAGAAGAGTTATGTTGTAGCCTTTTTGGATGGTGATAGGGCAGCAGATCTAATACTAAGAGAGTTACAGAATACAGTAAAGATAGATAAGGTAGTTAGAGCACCACAGAGTAAGGAGGTTGAGGATCTTACACCACTTGAGATACAAGATATTCTAAAGGATGTAGTACCTAGTGAAGATATATTAAAGAAGGGTAGGAACAAGGATATGGAGATACTTGAGGTTAAGAGCGAGGATAGAGATTACCATGAGGGTATCACAAGAGATGATAAGGGTAGAAGGAGAGAAGGAGGAGTGAGTAAGGACAGATATACAGAGAGAGTAGAGCTTGTACATCATCATACTATTGATGATACGCTCTTAAGTAAAGTAAAAGAGGTATTCTTAATGATAAATGAGACATTAGAAGCAGTTGCATTAGATGAGTCAATGCAAGAAAGGTTCAGGGTACCTGTGAGTGAGATAGTTAAGAGACTTCAGTCTGAGAAGGGTATAAAGTATGTTATGCTTGATGGTATAATAACTCAACGCTTACTTGATGCAGCATCAAGTGCTGGTGTAGAATACATAATAGGGCATAGAATAGCGGACATAAACGATACCCATGGTATCAAGATACTAACATTCAACCAGTTAGGGCTTGTATGAGTAGCAATAAGGTAAAGATGCATACGCTAGTGACACTTATAGAGTTACTGCTTAGAGGTGCTAGAAGTAACTATGTTAATATAACTACTACAGAGCTTGCCAATAGCATAGGTAGATCCCAGCAGGCAGCATCTAAGCATCTGCTAGAGTTGGAGAATAAAGGTTACATAAAGAGGATAAGGTATGGACAAGGCTTCTCTATCAAGGTTACAGAGAAGGGCTATAGAGAGGTATACAACCTGTTCATAAAACTCAAGGCTGTAGTAGAGCCTGTTAGGGTTATAGAATTAGTTGGTATAGTAGTGAAAGGGCTGGGTGAAGGCAGCTATTACATGTCCTTAAATGGATATAGGGTACAGTTCATAAGTAGGCTAGGTTTTGATCCATACCCTGGTACACTTAACGTAATGTTAGATAAGATGTACGTAGAGGCTAAGCAAGAGGTTACAAAGTATCCTCCAATAATGATAGAAGGATTCAGCGATGGTAAGAGGACTTATGGGGGGGTGAAATGCTATAGAGCAAAGATGAATGATACTATAGATGGTGCAATACTGATACCAGAGAGGACACACCATGATGATAGCATATTGGAGTTTATAGCACCTGTAAAGGTTATTGATGTATTAGGGATAAAGCATGGAGATAGGGTAAGCATAAAGGTTACTATACAAACTGATACTGAGATTATAGGTAAGAACTAATCTGCTATTATTTATTTGCTGTTATTATAAAAATCCTATTAGTTATTTGTAGATAAGAGATAAACTTATTTATTTTTAGATCTTAGCTTAATTATTATCTGTAATTCATTTAATTTACTTACCTGCCAAAGCATCCACACTACGTAATTGTCTATCTATATCGGGATCATTCCTCGGTCCATAGCTTATAAGTATCCTATCACCATCTTGTATCACATATTTATCATAACTCTCATTAGGCACACCATTAACATAGAACTTTAGCGTATTATTATCATCATTACAGAAAGATCTTTTATCATCTAGAACAAGGCAGTCTTTGGTAAACCTCATATTCATACTCTCAAATAGATAACCTATATCTACATTGGCAGCATGTCTATGTATTATAGTTCCTACATTGTTCTCAAAGTGTATGTAAGGGCTCTTTAACTGATACTTGGGCAATGCAAAGTTAATAGGCTCTTCTCCATTTATGAACAACTTGAACACAGCATGTTTGTGCTCAAGCTCGGTTATAGGCCCAAATGATGCTGTTCTAGCATTCTTAACCTGTTGATGCATATAGTAGTTGTACGCTGCCATGCTAACTATGCTTGCAATAGCAACTATAACACCTATTGCTATTAACTTATACTTTATACTCTTTCTTACTATCTCTGAACCTTTACCTTCCCTCTTATGCATATATAGATATAATAAGGGTATAATTTAAGTTCTATTGTTACACTATAGAATAATATTATTATTATTAAAATCAATAATTTATTAAATCATGCATGAAGAGATCTGCTTCCATGGGCATAGGAATATTCAAGCATTGCATAAGAGCACATTGGAGGTTACAAAAGATGACCACTTAACCTTAAGAGGAGATTGTATAATAGGAGTTAGGGCTAACAAGGCATGCAAGGATATAGATGAGAAGATTAAAGCGCTCTTAAGGATGGACGAGGCTATAGTAAAAGTAATAATAGCTGTTAACAGTCTGGAATTCAGCTTTTATGCTAAAGGAAGTAGCAAGTTACTACTGAATGATCATAGATCAATAGTTATAAGAAAGAGCACGTATACTTGCAATCGAACCCTTGCTATTAAGAGCGGTGCAGCAGCAATAGATATACCACGATATATAATTGATCTCTTAAAAGATGAAGATAATAAAGGGGTAATGATAATAAATGTTGAATAACTTATTTAAATCTAAATCTATTGTATAATTCCTCAAGGTCTACCTTAGCTAGTACTATGCCTAATATTGTCAATGCAACCGATGTTATTATTCCTAAATATAATAAAGGGACATGGGTAATATTACCAAATGTTATTAAACCGTAAGCCTCTATAGGTATCTCTGCTGTGCTCTTTACCAACTTTGCAATTAAGGTAACAAATAACATCCTGCTTAACGATATCTTACCTATACCACCTAGCAAGAAAACGAAATCATCTATAGGCAATAAAGGCAGCGCCGCGGTAACAAATACTATGAAATCGAATGATCTCTTCTCAGGCTTTATCATTTGTAAGAGGAATTGGATATTCTTTCCATGTTCTACCTTTCTTTTTATACCTAATCCAAGTACATACATAAAGATCTTTGCTATTGTTGCACCAATTGCTGTTATTAATACCACACTTATAAAATTTTGAATGGTTAAACCCTCTTCTACTAAGAATGATGTAGCAATTATAGTATATGGAGTACCAAAGAATGGTGTAGCATTAGCGGCAACAGATATTACAAATATTATAAGCGATTTATAAATATTCATATCGTATTGATTATTGAATTATTTTTTATTTCATACCAACCCTTTCCTTTAAGTATTCTTTATAACCTAACCTTTCAAGCATCTCTATTCTCTTTAGTACGTCCTGCTTCATACTCTCCTTATGCCTCTCCAACCTCTCCTCTATATCTTTGTACTTAATTGCAAGTATCCTGCATGCAAGTATTGCTGCATTCCTTGCACCATTAACTGCTACAGTTGCTACTGGCACTCCAGCAGGCATCTGTACAATGGATAACAGTGAGTCAAATCCGTCCAATGATGATCTTATTGGCACACCTATAACAGGCAAGGTTGTTAATGATGCAACCATACCAGGCAGGTGTGCTGCTCCACCAGCAGCAGCTATTATAACCTCTATCCCTCTATACTTTGCATTCTTTGCATAATCGAACATACGTTCAGGTGTTCTATGTGCAGATACTATGCTAACCTCATAGCTTACATTTAACTCGTCCAAGAAAGAGCATGCATCCTTCATAACCTCTAGATCAGAGTCACTACCCATTATAACTGCTACCAATGGCATATAACCTAATTTTTAATTTACGCTTATAAGCTTTAAGATAGACTTAGCGTACTCTGCTTTTGCCAATGCATCATCTATGCTACTGTTACTTACTATAGTTAAGTGTCCTAACTTCCTCCTTCCCTTGTTCATGTTCTTACCATACACATGTAATCTTAAACCATCTATGCTTAATAGCTTATCTATCCTATCTATAGCATACCTACCATCTATACTATCATTTCCTAGTATATTCACCATTACAGCTGCATTACATATAAGGTAAGGTTTAACCAATGGAAGATCCATTACAGCTCTAATATGCTGCTCGAACTGTGATATATTACATGCCTCAATGCTGTAATGACCAGTATTATGTACTCTAGGGGCCACCTCATTTACTAAAACTCTATCATCACTTGTTAAGAACATCTCAACACCAAAGACACCTATACCCTCTAAAGCATTTATAACATCTACTGCTATCTTCTTTGCCTCTTCTGCTATATGCTCATCTATCCTTGCTGGCACTATACTTGTATCAAGTATACCATTATCATGTATATTCTCAGCAACAGGGTATGCTACTGTTTTACCATTACTAGATCTAGCAACTATAACAGATATCTCTTTTGTAAAGTTTATATACTCTTCAACATAGAAACCTACATCCTTACTCTTTGCTATGAACTCTTTAAAGTTAATAGAATTAAGATCATCTATACTCTTAATGACCATGTTACCTCTACCATCGTAACCTCCCCTTCTAGCCTTAATTACCAATGGATAACCTATCTTCCCTACTACCTCTTGTATACTATTTGCATCATGAGAGCCATTAAGAATATAGAACCTTGCTGTTGGTATACCATGCTTGCTAAGGACATGCTTCTGTACAAGCTTATCCTGTATAACTCTAAGCACATTTGAGGGGTGTCTAACTCTGTACCCTCTATTCTCTAGCTCTTCAAGAACATCTGCATCTGCTAACTCTATCTCATAGGTTAAAACATCACTGATCTCCGCTAACTTTACAATACCTTGTCTATCATTGAAGTTAGCAACTATATGCTCATCTGCAATAGATGATGCAGGACAGTCATGTGAGGGATCAAGTATGTTAACCCTCAGACCCAACCTCTTTGCATCCATGCAGAGCATCTTACCTAACTGTCCTCCACCAATTATCCCTAACCTCATTGGGTTACTTACGTTAAGCTGCATGATGCAGTGGTATCTTCTTAAGACGGATAAAATAAAGATTTTGAATTATATACATGTTAATTACTTTATTTTTATTAAAATCACATACCTTTCAACTGTTCCCTAGACTTGAATAATGGTTTTACCCCAAGGTTCTCATAGTTGCCTGTATGGCATGTGAAGCATAGCTCTTCCTTTGGTAAGCCTATGGCATCAGCAAGGTTATCCATATCATTGTAGCCTACAAAGTCAGCATTTATAGCATCTGCTACTAGTCTTGCAAGATCATCTACTACTACATCCTTTCCTTTAGTTACAGTATATGCTATAAGCTCTTCCTGTGAGGGGAAGTCTATACCAGCATAGCATGGGAATCTTATAGATGGATAGCATACAAGCATCTTTACACTCTTTGCACCAGAGTTCCTTATAGCCTTTATTATTGACAATGAACTGGTTCCTCTAACTATGCTATCATCTATAACTATAACATCCTTACCCTCTATAACACTCCTTATTGGTATTATCCTCTTAACTATCTCTAGCCTATCATGCTGGTAAGGTTCTATGAAACTCCTTATTGGACCCTTTCTACTATACCTATCTTTCATCAAACCTTCCTCGAATGGTATACCCATCTCTTCAGCATAGCCTAGTGCAGCTGGTCTAGCAGAGTCTGGTACTGGTATTACTATATCTGCGTCTAGTGCGAACTTCCTTGCTAGATTTCTACCTATCCTCTTCCTTGCATTGTATATGTTTATCCCTTCCATTATGCTAGATGGGTGAGCAAAGTATGTGTACTCGAATGCACAATGAGCATGTTTCTCTTTAGCAAATATCTCACCCCTCAACCCTTTCTCATCTATGCTTATCAACTCTCCAGGCTCAACATCTCTTATAAGTTCTGCATCTACAACATCTAATGCACATGACTCGGAGGCTATTATATATGTGCTTGTATCCTTATGGTATCCAAGTACCAACGGTCTGAAACCTTTAGGATCCCTAGCAGCATAGACGGTATTATCCTTTGTTATGAATGTGAATGCAAATGAGCCTACCACCTCTCTCCTTAGTATACTTAAAGCCTCAACCATATCCTTCTTAACATTAAGTATATCCACAAGCCTTTTTGCTGCTACTAGGGTATCACTCATGCTACTTGGGGTGAAGGAGCATAGCCCAGTTATGTTTGCCAGCTCCTCAAAGTTTGAGATGGTGCCATTGTGAGCAATACATATATCCTTAACCCTTAAAGGTTGGGCATTCCTTAAGTTACTCTTTCCTATAGTTGAGTATCTAACATGGCCTATGGCAGCATTTGCATTATACTTCTCTATTATTGTATTAAATTTATCAACTGCTTGGGATACTAACCCATAGCGCTTATATGGCATCCTTCTTGCTACTGCTATACCCCATGCCTCCTGCCCCCTATGTTGTAATGCTCTTAAACAGTCTAACACTATTGGTATAACATTATGGTTAGCAAGGGAGTATGCTGCAACAACACCACAGTTCTCTCTAGCATCTAAACCTTCAAGCATGTTCCATCAACCTTGTTATGCTACTACTATATGCATCTATAGCCTTATCTAAACTTAAGCTTATCGTACTGCTACCATGCTCAAGGATTATAGAGTCTGAATCGTTAAAATATCCTATAACTGAATAGTGTATACTAGAATTATCACTATCATTATTGCTATTATTGCTATTATTATGCTTGCTTAATATATCCTTAACCTTGCTAAGGTTATCCTTGCTCACTGCAACAAGGAACCTTGAGTGTGACTCTGAGAAGATAAGATTATCTAGCCTAGAGCAGGTATTTGGTACTCTAGCAAGATTAACATATGCTCCAACGTTAGAGTTTATACACATCTCAGCCAATGCTACACCAAAGCCGCCTTTGGAACAGTCATGTATAGCTCTTATTACTCTACTATCTATCAGTTCGAGCATGGCATGCATAACTGCCTTATCATAAGCAAGATCGACCTTGGGTACATTGCTAGATTGTAGTTTGTGTATATACTCATAGTACTCAGACCCACCCATCTCAGCCTTGGTTAACCCTACTATAACTAGCATATCACCATCCTTTGCTCTATCCTTCACTATCTTATCGTAAGAGTCTATCAAGCCTAGTATACATACTACTGGTGTAGGCTTTATTGCACCACGCTTAGTTTCATTGTAGAAGCTTACCTTGCCACCTATGCATGGTATATTCATGTATCTACCATAATCTGCTAAACCCTTAACAGACTCTACAAATGTATAGAAAACATGCTCATCCTCTGGCCTACCAAACTGTAGATGATCAACCATTGCTATAGGTTCTGCACCTACTGCTATAACATTCCTGCATGCTTCAGCAAAGCAGCCCATTGCCCCATTGTAGGGATCTAAATAGCAGTGTTTAGAGTTACCATCTAACTTCACTGCTAGAAACTTGGTATCATTTAATCTTATAACAGCAGCATCGTAGTAACCAGGTTTTATAACTGTCCTTAAACCTACCTCGTGGTCATACTGCCTATATACCCATTCTTTGCTTGCTATACTAGGATTTGAGAGCAAGGATAACAAGTACTCTGCTATATTATCATCATCTTTATCACTTACATAAGGTTCTCTTACCCCTATCTCTTCTAGGTACCTTGGTTTCCTTACCTTACGCTCTGCTATGGGTGCGTTTGCAACTATGTTAGCCTTTATCCTTGTTATCTGTTTGCCATTATATTTTATATCAAGGTAACCATCATCAGTTACATAGCCTAGTATTGAGTATGGTATCTCATACTTATCCATTATCTCTTTAAATATACTTAACTTACTAGGCTCAACTATATAAAGCATCCTCTCTTGAGACTCCGATATCATAATCTCCTCTACACTCATATGCTCTCTAAGATGAAGGTTAGCAAGGTCTATGCTCATACCCTTGCCTAGTTTATCAGCAACCTCTGATAAGCAGCATGCTAACCCTCCTCCCCCTAGATCCTTTATAGCCTTAACACATCTTGCATTAACACACTCCATAGTAGCATCTATAAGCAGTTTACCCATAAATGGATCTGGTATCTGTACAGCAGATCTATTGTTATCTGTATCATCTAGTATCTTAGATGCAAACGAGGCTCCATGTATACCATCCTTACCAGTGCTATTACCTGCTATGATGATTAGATCTTTAGCATTTGCATGCATTAATACTAACCTATCCTTATCTACCAATCCTATACATGCAACATCAACCAAACAATAGTTATCAAACGAGCCATCAAACTCAACCTCTCCAGCAACTGTAGGTACACCTATGCAATTACCGTAATCAGCTATACCCCGAACCACATGTTTGAACAACCATCTTGCATCACTATTCCTCTCTATATCCCCAAACCTTAAACCATTAAGCAATGCTATTGGTCTACTACCCATACTCAGTATATCCCTTATAACACCTCCTACTCCTGTAGCAGCACCACCATATGGCTCAACTGCGGATGGATGGTTATGACTTTCTATATGCACAGTAATGAGTAGATCGTCTATTGCTAATACACCAGCATCGTAGCCAGGTCCTATGAGCACATACTTGCCTTGTGTATTTAATGCCTTAAGATATGGCTTTGATGACTTGTATGAACAGTGCTCAGACCACTCAGCCTCAACCATGCTTAATTCCAATGAGTTAGGCTCTCTACCAAGTTTATGCTTTAGATACTCCAACTCCTCCTTGCTAAGCATAGGTATCACAACCGAGGTATGCTAACAAAGACTTGAATATTAGTAAGCCATCATTACCATAGTTTAATGGATTAAGCATAGGATCTGATGCCCTCTCTGGATGAGGCATTATGCCCATCACATTACCTTGTTCATTGCATATGCATGCTATTGATTGCAGAGAACCATTAGGATTATCAGTATACGTTAGAACTATCTGCCTATTCTTGTGCATAAGATTTAGAGTATCATTATCTACATAGTACTTGCCCTCTTGGTTTGCTATTGGTATGCTAAGTATCTGATCTTTATAAAGCAATCTAGTGAATGGGCTTCTTTTGCTATCTACATTAACTCTTAGGCTTACCCATCTGCATGAGAACTTTAAGGTATCATTACGCATGAATGCACCAGGAAGAAGCTCAGACTCTACGAGTACTTGGAATCCATTGCATATACCCAGTATGGGCAGACCATCTCTTGCTAACCTCTTAACCTCTTGCATAACTGGGCTATGTGCTGCTATAACTCCTGCTCTAAGCCTATCGGCATAAGCGAATCCACCAGGAAGGATTATTGCATCATAACCTCTTAGGTCATCCCTCTTATGCCATATTAATTCTGTGTTAACCTTTAGTATATCCTTAAAGACATGGTAGACATCCCTATCACAGTTACTACCAGGGAACACTACTATGCCTACCTTTATATGCACATGTTATGCTATATTCTAGCCATTATTATACCTTCATATTGCTACAATGAGATATCTACACATAACTTTTATTTTACAACTATTTATAATCTTGTTGAGATACACTAACTTTACATATACTTAATACTGGATTATAGAGTCTAAGCTCGTCACATAACCTCTTAACAATCTCTTCAGCCTCCTTAGGTGTGTTAGCCTCAACCTCTAACCTAAGCATCTTAGCTACCCTTATGGATCTAACGTTAGTGTAGCCTCCCTTTATGACCAGATCTTTAAGTATCGTATCCCCTTCGGGGTCGTTTATGTATGGTTTATTCTCTATAAGCACATTAACTATATGCTTTACCATGTAATGTAAGAGTAATAGCAATAATTTAAGTTTAAACTTGATAAAGGGGTAATCCATATGAGTTTATGGAACAAATAATTATGTGGGTGACAGACAATACACATATATGCTATGCCTCGGTAGCTCAGCCTGGTTAGAGCGAGTGCCTTGTAAGCACTAGGTCGCGGGTTCAAATCCCGCCCGAGGCTCTTCATTAGGAAAGGGTTAGCCTTTATCTCTTCGTAGATATTAAAGAATTCTT
>CAZLZM010000007.1:0-21241 GCA_964563995.1 uncultured Nitrosopumilales archaeon | reverse complement strand
AGGATGAACTATGATATGGGTAATACTGCTGAGAACAAGGCATGGCAGTTCATGCACTCTAGCAAGAGGATAGATTACAGCAAGATACCAAGTTATGAGCATGATGATGTATTAGATGATATAGAGTTTGTCATTGCTAGATTGAAGAATGCTAAACTAGATAGGGTTATAGTTGCTAACATAACAGATGATATCATCAAGATACCAGTTGTAAGGGTTATAGTACCTGGACTAGAGACGTTTAAGGTTAGCAAGAGTGTTGTTGGGCATAGAGGCATGAGATACTATAATTGACACTCCTGCATTAAAAGGCAAGTGCTGAATTAATGTAAATGAGTAACCAATTTAATAAGCGACAGAATATGATATGATAAGGTTAGCATGAATTACGATAAAATAATAATATTCCTTGGCCCAAGCCTAAAAAGGGAAAAGGCGTTAAATATACTTAATCATGAGATAGTTGAGTATAAACCTCCTGCAAGGAAGGGCGATCTACTTAAGATCAAGCCCGAAGGTAGGGTTCTTGTAGGTTTAATAGACGGTGTATTCCTTCAGGATTACCCCCCTACCCCAATAGAGGTTTATACTACAATGCAGAAAGGTATCAAGGTTTTAGGTGCAGCAAGCATAGGAGCATTAAGGGCTGTTGAGCTTGAGAAGTTTGGCATGCTAGGTATAGGGAAGATATTCAGATTGTACAAGAGAGGGATACTTGAGGACGATGATGAGGTTGCAGTAACCTTCTCTGAGTATGATTATACATTACACTCTGAGGCTATGATAGATATAAGATACACATTGTACCATGCATACAAGGCATCAATTATAAGCAAGGAGAGTATGAAGAAGATAACAAGGATAGCAAAGAGCATATACTTTCCATACAGGAGTTATGATAGCATACTGGAGAAGGCTAAAGGTATTATAAGCGAAGAAGAGATATATGCATTACATGAGTATATAAAGTGTTGCAGGAGGAGTTTAAAGGAGGAGGATAGTCTAAAGTTATTAGAGTACATTAAGAGTCATATAATTAATTAAGCGTAATAATAGATTATCATAATGGAGCAGTTAGATAAATAATAGATAGATATACAGATAAATTAGCTGCTTTAATAATAATTCTTAAGAAGAGGCAGTATGGGTTTTGGCATGTTTGTTGTTAAACGTGGAATAAACATATTCATAGTATTATTTTTTACCGTATTTATAACCATCGTACTCCTAGGTCCTAGTATGGATAATATACTTAAACTATCCATAGAGAAGGATGTTAGGCAAGAGATACTTAACAATAAGGCGTTAGTCTCAGGCTTAAACCCTCAAGCATTAGATATGTATATAAAAGAGCAGACCAGTTCTAGGATGAAGTCACTTGGGCTCGATGAACCATGGTACTCACCAAAGAGGCTATGGTTTACAATGCTTAGGATACTTACATTCGATCTAGGTAGATCCTACTTCCTTATAAGCGAGTCAGGCTCTACCAAGGTTACAGATATAATAATGGAGAGACTCCCAAGGACAGTACTGCTATTTACAACATCTACAGTAATAGTTGCTATTATAGGAATACTTGTAGGGGCTTTTGCTGCAAATAGACATGGATCTATAGTGGATAAGACAAACTCAGCATTTGCTGTTATAAGTAGTAGCTTCCCATTATGGTGGATAGGTATGCTTATGATACTGCTCTTTGCATTCACACTAAAGGTATTCCCTGCTAGAGCAACACCTGTGATCCCTTCTAGCGATCCCTTATACCCTATAGCATTGTTATATCATATGCTTCTACCTTTAATTACAATACTACTCATAAGCTTCGGTTCATGGAGCTATATAGTAAGAAATCTTCTAATAGGCATACTTAATGAAGACTTTATAATAGTAAAGAGAGCAATAGGTATACCTGAGAGGAAGATACTCTACTCACATGCAGTAAGAAATGCTGCACCACCTATAATAACAATACTCTCACTCTCACTATCAGCATCAATAGGAGGAGCAATAATATCTGAGGCTGTATTCGATTGGCCTGGGATAGGAAAATTATACTTTGATGCAATAAATGTACTAGATCTACCTGTTATAGTTGGCTTAACATACATAACTACTCTAGTATTCCTTGTGAGTGTATTCATTGCAGATATACTCTACGGTTACTTCGATCCAAGGGTAAGGGTTGGGTATGAGTAGTAGTATAGTATCATTATCAAGCATATGGTATGAGTTCAAGAAGAGCAAGGTTGGATTAACTGGTTTAGCCATACTAGCCTTCTTAATTATATTATCTATAGTAGCATTGAGTGTAACAAGTGCGGAGAGGCTTAGAGGATGGAACGATCCAGCAGCATGGTCCCTATATCCAAGGAATGCAATGCCAGCGTGGGTTAACCTATTCTCATCTTATAGATTAACAGAGCATACAATACTAAACAAGCCAGAGGTTATAGTTGATGACTCATCAAATATTAAACAGATTAAGCATGTGTATAACCTTAAGTACACTTACGATACTATGCCTACAGATATAATAATAGCATACAAGGTAAGATACCAAGGTTCTTCATTAATGCAAGTAAGCATAACCAGACCTGATGGAGATACCATAGAGTATGCTAGAGTATCATTTCCATCAAATGCAAGTGAGCAGGTTTATGAGTCAATATTATTCTCAACAGATAAGGCTGTACAAGATTCTATAGGTAATAACCTTGGCAGGTACAAATTCCCTATAGAGAAGAGTGATACATTAACCGCAGTATTCTCAAGCTATGATAAGAGAGATGTATTAAAAGGCTATTATACATTAACACTAACATTCTTCTTATTCAATGCTAGTGATGATGTCATAGATAGCAAGGTAGTAGTTGGTGGTAGAGTATATGGGCTTCTAGGCACAGATGAGCTTAGGAGGGACCTTAGCATAGGGATAGTATGGGGAGCACCTCTAGCACTATTCATAGGTGTATCGGTTGCATCTATATCTGTTATAATAGGAATGATATATGGAATAGTATCTGGGTATAAAGGCGGTAGGATTGATGAGGCTATGATGAGGCTTAACGATGTTGTTTATGCATTACCAGCACTACCACTGCTCATACTCTTAGCTGTATCTGTAGGTAGGAGTATACTTCTGATAGTAGCTTACCTTATAATATTTGGTTGGGTAGGGATAGCAAAGGTATCTAGGAGTATAGCATTACAGATAAAGAGCCTAGCATACATAGAGGCGGCAGAGCTTATGGGGCAGTCAAGTATAAGGATAATAACCAAGCATATATTTCCTCAATTATTACCTTATGCATTTGCTAGCATAGCCATATCTGTACCTGGTGCTATAATAACTGAGGCTGGTCTGAGCTTCCTTGGATTAGGAGATCCTACAATACCAACATGGGGTCAGATACTCCATGATGCTAACCTATATGGTGCTGCTGCTAGAGGGTTATGGTGGTGGATAATACCCCCAGGCATAATGATTGCTTTAACAGGTTTAGCATTCGTACTAATAGGTAACGCTTTAGATACCATAGTCAATCCAAGGATCAAGAGGATATAGAGGGTTCTGAGTTAAGTAGAGATACATAGCCTCTTACCTCTACCTATCTAACTCTTCCCTCTTGATTATCTTACTGAGGCTCTGAGGGAACCCTGCTCTTCGCATCTGAATGTTTAATACTGCTATGATGTCTCTATACATTACTACACTGCATATATCTTGTATCTCATTAACCGCCCTCATAGGCTACATTGTAGTCTGAGCATAGATTGCATGTTCTAGAGGTATTTCTTAGCATTAACGTATTTTAACCTGTAGCCTAACCATTTAAGCTTGTACTAAAACATAAATTGAAATATTCTAGAATTCTACTTTGATAGTTTTCTATTATTATCTGTTTAACCATTTAGAATCTTATTCTTTATTTCTTTACGCTTTATATTGTTGTACAAGTTAGATTCTTAAGCTTTTTGCTATCTTAGTTAATGCATGAAGTCTCTTACCTTTGTTGTATAAGGTTATCCATCCCTTATCTAATAAAAGTTTATTGTTGAGTCTATGTAATGCTTTGGTACTTCAAATCCTTTAATGTTCATCTAAGCTTATTCCAATACTTTGACTGATGGACTTTATTGGTATTTGTAAATTTAATCTTTGTTATAAAGCCTCTAAAGTTCTTCTCTTAACCTTAAAGTCATTTGGTACCTCTACTGGGATTCTGTAGCTCTTAACTGTTTCCATAATCTCTATCTACTCTTTTAATATCTTAACTTCCCAGTTGGTAGCTTAACTACTAATGATCCCTCTACCATCTCCATAAGGTATTAACAGATATACCAAATACATTTGCTACCTTTCTTGGTCGTAAGAGTTATTTATCAATTAAATGGTCTATAGAGATGATTCATGTTTAAAATCTGTATATTTTGAAACCGTTATATATACAAAAGTAATATATACTCTATATGTTATTATAGAGAATATGCTTATCCCAGTGAAGGAGCAGCAGCATCTAAAGGATATATTTGCAAGCAAGTTAAAGTATGATGTAAGGGTTATAGTCTTTACTCAGAGCTTTGAGTGCTCATACTGCAAAGAGAGTAGAGAGCTTATGGAAGAGCTTGCTTTGCTTACAGATAAGATAAAGGTTGAGGTCTATGATTTTATAGATGATACTGATAAAGCAAGAGAGTTATCTATAGATAAGATACCTGCTATTGCATTGCTTGGAGAGAAGGATTATGGAATAAGGTTCTTTGGCATACCAGCAGGGTATGAGTTTGGTGCCTTGGTTGATGATATAATAGATGTATCAAATAGGAGGAGTAGATTGGCAAATACTACAAAGGAAGCATTAAAGAGAATAAACAAGGATATAAATATCAAGGTGTTTGTAACCCCAACATGCCCATACTGCCCTAAGATGGTTAGGTTAGCACACCAATCTGCTATTGAGAGTGATTACATAAGTGCCCATATGATAGATTCTATAGAATTCCCTCAACTTGCCAATAGGTATAATGTTATGGCAGTCCCAAAGACAATAATAAATGATAGGATAGAGTTTGAGGGTGCAGTACCAGAGCCTTACTTTGTGCAATATCTTCTTGCTGCAGTAGAGGAGCATCCGCATACATGATGATTTTATATAATCGCAGTTGAGTGACTTCCCTTAATTATTTGAGATTCCCACTTTATATCTAGTATTTGTCATCTAAGATGATAGATGTACCAACTCTGCACAAACATTTAGCCAATGGGTGAATTGTTATTATTATTATTACAGCAATTAAGATTTACTGTTTGATTTACTATAATTTAATTTAGTTTACTCCTTTCTCATTTCTCGTTCAACCACTTCTTTACGGAATGGTCTTCATATAAGATTAATCAGCAAACTAATTTTTAAACTATTCATAAGCCTCTTTTCCCTCCTACACTTCCTCTTCTTATCCTGTATCTTTCCTTTAACCTTGCTCTTTTCCCATCGCCCTTTAAAAGCATATAAAGCAGTGCCTTTTGTGCATGCATCCTATTCTCTGCCTGCTGCCAGACAACCGAGTGTTTACCATCTATAACACTATCAGTAACCTCCTCACCCCTTTTAGCTGGTAAGCAATGCATGAATATTACATCTGGCTTTGCTGATGCTAACAGATCATCGTTTACCTGATACCTAGGAAGGAATACCTTAAGCCTCTCTTCTCTTTCGTCCTCCTTCCCCATGGATACGAATGAGTCAGTATACACAATATCAGCATTTTTTACAGCATCAATAGGATCTTCTAGTATCTCAACGTAACCATTATGCTCTCTAGCAAAGTTAATAGCATCTTGCAGAGGCTCGTAACCCTTTGGGCACGCTATCTTTACTATTATACCTACAAGAGAACATCCTATTATTAGACTATTGCATACATTATTACCATCGCCAATCCATGCTAATGTTAACCCAGCAAGTCTACCCTTTACCTCTTTTATGGTCAGTAGATCACCCAACACCTGGCATGGATGGTATAGATCAGAGAGCATATTTATCACTGGTACACTTGCTGTCCTAGCAAGCCTCTCAATATCACTGTGGGCATAAACTCTAGCCCCTATTATATCAACATAGCATGAGAGTGTCCTTGCAGTATCCTCTATACTCTCTCCTCTAGATAGTTGTATATCATTAGCATTAAGTATAACAGTATGCCCTCCTAGTTGCTTCATTGCTACATCGAAGCTTACCCTTGTTCTAGTCGATGGCTTCTGGAATATCATAGCAAAAATCTTGCCTTTAAGCAAAGGTTTAGGTCTCCTCTTAAGGGTTAATGCTAACTTGAGTAGTCTTGCTATACTCTTGCTATCTAACTCCATCAATGTTAAGAGATCTTTGCTCTTAAGCATCCTTGATCTTCACCATATTCATCTAATAACCTTGACTACATTTCTATTCCTATTCCTTCTGTTACCCTCCTTCAAGTATCTGCTCCACAAATGCTTCAGCATTGAATGGCTTTAGATCATCGTATCCTTGACCAGTACCTAAGTAGATTATAGGTCTCTTTGTGACATGTACTATAGATAATGCAGAGCCTCCCTTGTAATCACTATCACTCTTGGTTAATATTATACAATCAAAGTCAGTGTACCTCTGGAACTCCCTTGCCTGCATTATGGTATCATTCCCTGCTAGTGAGTCACCAACGAATATCTTGATATCAGGTCTTACAACCTTAACTATCTTTACCATCTCATCCATTAGATTCTTACTAGTCTGCATCCTTCCAGCTGTATCCATTATCACCGTATCTATCCTATGGGATCTTGCATAGAGTACACCATCCCTGCCTACAGCAGCTGGATCTGCACCATACCTCTGTGCTATAACCTTGATACCTAACCTAGTAGCATGCTCTGTTATCTGCTCTATAGCTCCTGCTCTATGTGTATCACCAGCAACTATTACTGATGATATACCTTTACTCCTTAACATGTTAGCAAACTTTGCTATCGTAGTAGTCTTACCAGTCCCATTTATGCCTAAGAATAGTATAACACATGGTTCCTTCATGTTCTTCTTACTATTTATCTTTGCTATAACATCAAACTCCCCAGCAGCATTGAATATTGATAGCATAACATCCCTTAATGCATTCTTTACTATCAACTCATTATTCATGCTCTTCTCAAACTTCTTACCTATGAGTCGATACTTTAACTCATTGTATAGATAATCTATAGTCTCTTGTGCGACATCACTCTCAAGTAATGCTATTTGTATCTCAGAGAATACCTTTGCTATATCATTCTCACTTAACTCCTTCTCACTTAACCCTTTCACTATATTAGAGAATGCCTTTTTTATCTTATCGAACATATACACTCAGATTTATTAGTAACATAATTATTAATTTTAAGTAAATATTAACCTTTTACCTGTGTACCCTGTATCTGTTGCATAATTGTACTCATCTCACCTCTCATGCTCTCCATCCTCATCTGTATCTCTTGCTTCTGATTGTTTATTGCTATTAATGCATTCTCAAGTTCCTTAACTCTGCTTTCTATGTAGTTTATAGTATCGTCCTTACTCTTCTCTATAGCAACGTCTGATCCTATGCTTACAAGTAGTTTATCACTAGTACTTACTCTAGCATGAACATATACCCCTATACCTAAAGGTAGTAATGCATCTATCTCATTCCCCGAAGAGGTTAAACCCCTTATAGCATCTATAACAAGCCTAGCCTCTTGAATGAATCTAATTATTGTACTCTCTCTAGCAATTAGATCGTTAAGGTAAGCCTCAAGCATCTTTAACTGTGCTGCTAACGAGTAAAGTCTTTCGTCTGTACTCATGTAGAGAGGAGAGTTTAAGGTTGTTTATAAATGCATCTTCAATTATAGATAAGAATAATCATGATAAATAAAATAGATCATTAAGATATTAACAAAAGAAAGAGAATCTGTATTAATATTAATATGGTATAACAAATTATTAACAGATAGAAGTTTATTTACATATATAATTATAATTATAATATTGTCTTATTCAAATACTATCATGTTCTTCTAGTAGTTCTATTATATATTCAGTTTATTTTATAGATACTTGCTAGCAGTTTATGATAAATAGTTTTCATTAAATAAATAAATATAAATTATTAAATAAATTGTAGCCTTTATTCAATCAAACTTGATTACCTCTGGCTTGAATCTTAATCTTAGATTATCCTTATGATCTTTAACTACATGCTTCTCATACTCTTCATAACTTACAAAAAGTGCGTTACATACTCTACACTTTAACCTGAAATCCATAATTAATAAAAATAATTAATGAATTTTAATTCATTTAATTAGCGCTTTGCTTTCCTTAGCCTATCTTCTGCATCATCCCAGTTAACAACATTCCACCATGCGTTTATGTAACTTGCCCTATCGTTCTTGTACTGCAAGTAGTATGCATGCTCCCATACATCAAGCACAAGCAAAGGAACAGTAGCATGTGCAGCTTGCATATTATGCTTCTCTATATTCAAGGTTAGAAGTTGATCACTACTAGGCTCGTATACAAGCATAGCCCAGCCTATGCCTTCAACACTTTTTGCTGTCTCTGTGAACTGTGACTTAAAACTATCAAAGCTACCAAAGCTTGCATTTATCATGTCGGCAAGCATGCCTCCAGGCTTGCCTCCACCAGAGGGCTTCATGTTAGGCCAGAATATTGAGTGTAGTATATGCCCAGATAGGTGGAAAGATAGATCCCTCTCTATTGCTCTAACATCAACTCCTTGGAAGTTGTTCTTCCTTGCCTGCTCAAGCTTCTCAAGCGCGGTATTTGCTCCATTTACATATGCTTGATGATGTTTGCTATGATGTAGCTCCATTATCTCCCTTGCTATATGAGGCTCAAGTGCTCCATATGCGTATGGTAGGTTTGGTAGAGTGTACTTTGCCATGCTAGTAATGCAAAAGCATCATATTAATTAAACCTTATCTTTGTAGTACAAGTATGCTCAAGAGGATAGCTGTTGTATCCCATGCAACCATAGATCATATATGTAGGAATAGTATTGATACTGAGGTAGTTACAGTTGGAGGCCCAGTATGCTACTCTGGCTTAATGGTTAGACATTGTATGCACGCTCTAATACCTATAACAAAGGTTGGTAATGACTTTGCAGGTATGAACATAAGGGAGGTTAATTATTTATTATATGATAGTAAGAATGCCGTAAGCGATAAGCCTACCACAAGGTTTAGGCTAGTAATAGATTCTAGCAATACAAGGAGGCTATTCTTACTTGAGAGATGTGAAGATATAAGTTATGATGATATAGCAATGAGCATAAGCAATGGGTTAGACGCATGCATAGTAAGCCCTGTTATCAATGAGATCAGCATAGATTCTATAAGGCTACTTGCATGTAGTGCAGAGTTTACCATACTCGATCCTCAAGGTTTAGTAAGAAGAGTAATGGATGATAGGAGTGTTGCTATAACCCCACGTGTGTTCGATATTAAATCATTGAATATAGATGCATTGAAGGTTGATCATAGTGAGGCGTATGCCCTAACTTCATTATATGGAGTAGATGCGTTGAATAGGCTTAGTGAAGCAGTTAACATAGTCATTCTTACGATAGATAATATTATGCTTATGAATCATAATGGTAATGTATATAAACTTACGCTTGAGATGGTAGATAATAGTATAGATAGTACTGGTGTAGGAGATATATTCACTGCAGCATACACTGTAGCATACATAGAGGATAGAGATGCAGTATGGGCTTTATGTTATGCAGCAGCTGCATCATACATAGCATTAACATCAAACAGATTTGGGATATATAAGGTCCCTTATGCTGATGATGTTGAACATCATGCTTATATATTAGAGGAGAAGGTTGAAGACTAACGTTTTAGTAAGAGTTACGTATGAATATATAACATGGTTAGAATGACACAAATAGCAGTATTAATGCTATTTATGCTTATAGCCTCTACACTTCCTCTTACTATTATTGCTACCTTTAATCTTAGCAGTTACTCCAAGGTTATGATATCATCAACTGACTCAAATATCAATGAGTTACTCTCAACCATAAATAACTATGGAATCGATATTAGGATAATTGATAAGCTTAAGTATGTAACTGATGATGGCTATGATGCAATAATAGCATATGTACCATCAAAGTATTTAAGTGTGCTAAAGAGTATTAATAATTTAAGGGTTATCGAGGATAGACCTATTAGGGTATACTCAACATCAACTAACTTCGATATCATTGGGTTACCCAATGTAATAGATATAAAGGATAGCCAAGGTAGAACCCTAACAGGAGAAGGTATCAAGATAGCATTGATAGACACTGGTATAGATTATACACATAATGATTTAAAGGGCTTTGGATCTAATGGAAAGGTTATAGGTGGTTATGATTTCCTTGAGAAGGACGGTGATCCATTAGATAAGGATGGTCACGGCACTGCAGTAGCAGGTATAATAGCTGCTGATGGTAATATGAAAGGGATAGCACCAAAGGCTAAGCTCTTAGCATACAAGATAGCATCCAATGGTGACTATACGTCATCTTTAGATATAATAAGGGCACTAGATATGGCTGCAAGGGATGGTGCTAATATAGTGAATATAAGTATAGGAATGGATACTGTTAACTATGATATAGATAATGCTGTTAATAACCTAGTTAGGAAGGGTATACTTGTAGTTGTAGCAGCAGGTAACAATGGAAAGAATGGTATGGGCAGCCCAGCAACAGCAAAGGATGCAATAACAGTAGGCGCATTAGCAAGCAATGTATCAAGTGTAATAACTACCCTTAAGGTAGGTAATAACAAGTTCGAAGGCATACCAATGTTAGGCTCGGTTATAAGAGAAGGCATAATACAAGGTGAGATAGTATTCGTTAAATATGCTAGAGAAAAAGATGTAAAGGATCTTGACCTTAAAGGCAAGATAGCATTGGCTGAGCGAGGTGGAGAGAGGACCATGATAAATGGGGTAGAGAGTGTAGAGAGGGTTTACTTCTCTGAGAAGGAGAAGAATGTTGCTAGTAAAGGGGCAGTTGCACTTGTTATATACAACAATGAGCCAGGTATATTCTATGGTACTTTACTGCATGAAGGTAACGATCCAGATTATAGACCAAGCATACCAGTTATAGCATTATCTAGGGATGATGGGCTAAGGGTACTAGATATGATAACTGGTAATGCAAATGGCGTAAGAGCAGAGTTAAAGAGTGAGTATAATACAGATACAGTTGCCACATTCAGCTCTAGGGGGCCAGTATCACCATTCTATATTAAGCCTAATCTAGTAGCCCCTGGTGTTGCTATAAGCTCAACGAGTCTTAACAACTCGTATATAATGAACAATGGTACAAGCTTTGCTGCACCACATGTTAGCGGTGCAGCTGCATTATTAATGCAAAAGTACCCAGACCTTAGTGTTCAAGAGATAGCATCTCTGTTGATAACTACAACAAAACCTGTGAAAGATATTTATGGGGATATATACCCATTTGAGGTTGCAGGGACTGGTGAACTTGCCATAGATTCTGCGCTTAAAGCTGATCTTGTAGCATTACCATACAACCTTATATTCTATCTTAATGCTGGAAGTAGTGATAGCAAGAGTATAACTCTAAGAGCATTGAATAATGAACTTAAAGAGCCAGAGGTTACAGTAAGATGGGTAAATGATAGCAATGAAAGTGATCCAGATTTACTTAGCAAGATAAGGGTAGATACGCAGTTCAAGAGGATAGATGATGTTAGAGGTGTACTTGCTGTTAACGTTAGTGTAGATAAGAACATTAAAGCAATAAACAACGTTAACAAGTATGAGGCTATCTTATCTATAGTCCATACTAAAACAACTATATCAGTGCCTATACTGCTTTACATTAACCCATTGGCAATAAATGCTTTAAGCAATGGTAATGGTATCTTAACGCTATCCTTAGCCAATAGTGATAATAACAATACAGATAGTAATAGTATCATGAATGGTAATGTTAACAATAACAGTTTGGATGGCAATGGTAATGGCACTATAGGCAGATGGAAACATGCAAGTATTAAGATAATAGATCCATTAAGCATGAGAAGTAAGCTAGTTACCTTAACCCCAGATAACAACTATGCTAGTATACCACTAAACAGTGGAGAGTATTGGATAGAGGCTACAGTAACTACTAGCGATGGTAATGGTAGAATGAACATATTCTCAACTGTATATGTTAACAATTCTACTAGGATTGTAGTTAATGGGCAACAACTACCATTTAAAGAGTTACTTATAATAATAGGAGTCATTAGCATTGCAATGGTTACTGTATTAGTTATAGGTAGGAGAAGAGAGCAGAGATATATGCAAGAGATCATTAAGGATGAGCATAACATTGATTTTAGTGGTGAAAAGACGAGTACAGATAGCATAGGCTTAGATGATGGTAAGGATAATAAGAAAGCTAAGGATAACATCATCAATTATAGCAGTAATAATGATAATAGCAATAAAGAGAGCAAGACTACAGATAGCAAGAAAGAACCATGATAAATTGTAATTATTGTAATTATAAACTATCTTATTCGAATATCCTTGGTCCAGCATCAACTATCTCTTTAGGTATATCCTTGAACTTCTTGAAGTTCTCAACGAATAACCTTGCAAGTCTCTTTGCTGCAATATCATAAGCATCTCTCTCCTGCCATGTATTCCTTGGTATTAGTATATCATGAGGTACATTAGGGCATGATGTAGGTACATCTAGATTAAATATCTCATCATGTATAAAGTTACTTTTCTCTATATCTCCACTTATAGCAGCCCTAACCATTGCCCTACTATACTCTATACTTATCCTCTCCCCAACTCCATATGGACCTCCAATCCATCCAGTGTTTATTAGATATGTTCTAGTACCATATCTCTCTATCCTCTCACCAAGCATGTTAGCATATATTATAGCCTTCCTTGGCATGAATGGGGCAGCAAAGCATACAGAGAAGGTCTCCTTAGGCTTAGTTATTCCTCTCTCAGTGCCTGCTAACTTGCTAGTATAGCCTGATAGGAAGTGATACATGGCACCTTCCTTGGTTAACCTTGCTATTGGAGGTAGAACACCAAACGCATCTGCTGTCAAGAAGAGGATAACCTTTGGGTGTGGACCAACGCTAGGTACTACCGCATTTGGTATATACTCTAGAGGGTAAGCAACCCTAGTATTCTCTGTTATACTTGCATTTGAGTAATCTGGATTACCATTCTCATCTAACACAACATTCTCCATGACTGTACCATACCTTATAGCATTCCATATCTGCGGCTCCTTATCCTTGTTAAGGTTTATGCACTTAGCATAGCAACCACCCTCAAAGTTAAATATTCCATCGCTACTCCAACCATGCTCATCATCGCCTATAAGCATTCTAGTTGTATCTGCAGATAGGCTTGTCTTACCTGTACCAGACAATCCAAAGAACAGTGCTACATCGCCACCTTTACCCATGTTAGCAGCACAGTGCATGGGTAGTATATCCTTATCTGGTAGATAGAAGTTCATTGCAGAGAATACAGCCTTCTTTATCTCACCAGCGTAAGATGTTCCCCCTATTAAGGTTATCTTTGTTTTTAGGTTAAGTATTATGAACACTTCACTCCTTGTATTATCCCTAGCAGGATCTGCGAAGAACTTGGTTACAGATACCACTGTAAACTCTGGCTTGAATTCCTTTAACTCATCAGGGTTTGCCCTTATGAATAGGTTCCTTGTAAATAAGCACTGCCAAGCAGTATCAGTTATAACTCTAAGGTTCATCCTTGCTTTAGGATCTGCACCTACATAGCCATCGAATATAAACAACTCCTTTCCATCTAGAAACTCTGCTATCTTATTGCATAGCATATCGAAATGCTCCTGCTTAAATGGCTTGTTAACGTTACCCCAGTCAACTGTATCTTTAGTTAGATCATCATAAACTATGAACTTATCTTCTGGTGATCTGCCAGTATACTTACCTGTGTATACTGTTAATGCGTTATTCGATGCTAAAACTCCTTCACCTTGCTCTATTGCCTTCTTTACAAGAAAATCAACAGCAGGATTCCTGTATATCCTGCTTGGATTTATAGCATAACTGTTTATACTTAACAGCTCACCGTTGCTAAAGTCCATATGGCTAGCATATTGGATGGGCTATTTAACTATTTGTTGTTAATACTAAATACAAAGTGAGATCTAACATTGTTAAATCAACAATTAAATAAAGAAAGAGATATTTATGGAGTATTATTATGGGGTCCTATGATAAACAAGGAGCTCGTTGAGCTAAGGAAGAACGTAAAGTCAAGAAAGCCTAACTTTGTTAGGCAGGAGAGTTGGAGGTATAAGCGTTTAAAGGAGAATTGGAGAAAGCCAAAGGGTATAGATAGCCATATGCGTTTACAGATAAAAGGCTGGCCTGCAATAGTTAAGATAGGCTATAGAGGTCCAAGGATTGCAAGGTATCTACACCCATCAGGATATAGAGATGTTATTGTACACAATGTTAAAGAGTTAACTATGTTAGATCCTAGCAAGGATGCTGCAAGGATAGCATCAACCGTTGGTGCAAGGAAGAGAGCGCTTATTCTTCAGAAGGCTAAGGAGTTAGGTATAAAAGTCCTTAATCCATAGTGATCCATAATGAATCTAAAGGCAAAGCGTAAGTTGGCTGCCAGAGTGCTAGGGGTAGGTGCAGATAGGATAAAGTTTGATCCCAACTACTTAGAGGATGTTGAGGATGCTATAACAAGAGCAGATATAAGGAGTCTTGTTACAGCGAGAACAATACTTGTAAAAGGTATAAAGGGAACATCTAGAGGTAGAGCAAGGGTAAAGCATGTTAAATCAAGGAAGAGAGGTAAAGGGAAGGGCTCTAAGGAAGGCAAAAAATCAGCAAGAGAGGGTAAGAAGGAGCAGTGGGTTAGAAGGGTTAGATCATTTAGGCGGTATCTAAAGATGCTTAAAGAGAGAAGTGAGATAGATAACAATGTCTTCTGGTCCCTGTATGACAAGATAAAGGGCGGGCAGGTAAGATCACTTGTACACTTGCGCTCTTTAGTTGAAGAAGAGAAGGCAAGAACAGCAGCAGCATCATAATAATTTGATTAATAATAAAGACTCACTAACCAAATAAATACCATCTTAATGGAACTTAAACCTTACCCTGTTAAAATTTATTATCCTCATACGAGACTCATCAACTATTATACCTTCGTGCTTGAGTAACTCTATCTTTATGCTTGTACCAAATCTGTACCCTCCTATACTTCCATCTGACTTGACTACTCTATGACATGGTACAACTATTGGATTTGGGTTTCTGTTAAGTATCTTGCCTATAAGTCTTGCTGCATTTGGTCTACCCACTGCTACTGCTATATCTTTGTATGTACTTATCATACCTTTTGGTATACTATTAACCAAGCTGTACACAAGTTCTTCTAATCTTTCATCAGGATAATCCTCATTATTCCTATAATTCGTATTCTCGCTTCTATCATTGTTCATGCTCATACCTTTATAACCTCTAACCCATACTCATAACTGAAATCGTTAACCAATCTAATTAACCTATCCTTCTCTTTGCCTAAACCTTTCCAATCAAGTATTATATACTTAACCTTCTCAATGCTCTTATCTATCATCTGCTTAAGCATATCCTTATCTATATGCATTAGATTGTACTTTGATGCTACACTAGCAAGGGCTATATCACTCTCTATAAGCATGTTTGTGAACTTGTCTGGATAGTGTGTTCCCCCTAGAGCAATAGCAACCTTGTTAAACTGCTTGAAATCAATCACAGTTGCAAGTAGTGATTCGCATACAGTGCTTATAGCATTGATATCATTCCATTGCCTCTCACTCGAGCCTATCTCTATGAATAGTACTGGCTTTGGTAATGAAGTAGGACCATGATGGGTAGCCTCTATAACTATATCATATCCATGCTCAATTACTTTACCTCTATTTGACCACAGCTTTAGCATGTAACACTTCTGCAAGCTAGGGTAAGTGAATGCTAACTCATAGGCATTACCTCCTCCTACTACACCATCAAAGTTACCTGTACTATGGCATGTTAGTGTTGGTTTACTGCTCTCTGATCTATGCTTTGAAAGGAATATATAGCATGTGTATGTAACCATCTCCTCTTCATAGGTACTAATGTATCTATGTATATCGTCCATCTCTAAAGCATTACCATCTATAGTAAGAAGGTCAAAGTATTGACATCTTAACAACTCATTCTTACCGTCATTATATACACTCTGCATACCACACTGCCTTATTATGTATGAGGCCATGTTCATAGCACATGTATCTTGCTTTGAAGCTATTAGCAACGGATACACAAAGATACATATTATACTCTGTCTTATTTATGTGTAGATATGCTATCAAGGTTAGAGGAGAAGATAAGGGAGATGTACAATACACTAATGCTCACAAAGAAGCCTGATAGAGAGGAGTACAACATACATGTTAGACTACTTCTATTAGGCCTTGGTGTAGTAGGTGTATTGGCATTCATAATACAACTTACAGCAACCTTCATAAAGTTAAGTGGTGGACCATAGATGCAGAAGCAATCAAAGTTCTTCATAATAAGAACTACCGGAGGTCAGGAGCATACTGTTGCACGGTTGATAGAGAATAGAGTAACAACTAAGAATATAAACATACTATCTGTTATTGTCTTCGATAATGTTAAAGGATATATAGTTGTAGAGGCTACAGATGGTAATGCTCTTATAAACGCATTATCTGGTCTCAAGCATATTAGAGGACAGTTGAAAGGAGAAGCAGCCCTTAGTGATATAGAGAACCTCTTGATCAAGAAGCCTAGTATAAGTGAGTTAGCTGTAGATGATGTAGTTGAGATAATAGGAGGGCCATTCAAAGGAATGAAAGCAAAGATAACCATGATAGATTATGATAAACAGGAGGCAAGGGTAGTGCTGCTTGATGCACAATATCAGTTACCAGTAACTATAGATATCAACTATCTTAAATTACATCAGAAGGCTCAACAGCAGCAACAATAGTAGTAATAATAGTTATGTTATTAGCAAAATCTGTTTTTATACTTGCTATTTTCGGCGTATAATTAATTATATTTGTTAGAATAAACCCTTATTAGTAGTATAAATTGCTAATATTATAACGAAATCTGTATATACCCTATATTAGTATACTATTGCATGCATGATGATCCGAATTACTATGCTATGCTGTACAACAATGGATTTAATAGTGTTAATGGTAATAGCAGTAGTACAGTAGTAACAACAAGAAGTATAAGCATACTAGATAGTACTCTAAGGGAGGGTGAGCAGCATCCTGGAGTATCATTCACAGTTAAGCAGAGGGTACAGATAGCATGGATGCTTGATTACTTTGGCGTAGACCAGATAGAGATAAGCCCAGTTATATCCAAGGACCATGAGCAAGCAACCAAGATGATAGTAAAGGCTGGACTGAAGGCAGATATAGTAGCGCATTGTAGAGCAATAAAACAGGATATAGATGTTGCTCTAGCATGTGATGCTGAGTGGGTTGCAACTTACATGAGTGTATCAGATGTTCAGTTAAGATCTAAGCTTAAGATAAGCAGAGAAGAGGCTTTCAGCAGAGCGATGCAAGTAGTAGATTACATAAATGCACATGGTTTAAAGGCAAGGTTCACTCTAGAGGATGCAAGTAGAGCTGAGCCAGAGTTCCTTAAGAGTATAGCAAATGCAATAAGCAATGCTGGTATAGAGAGGATAAGCATACCTGATACCGTAGGAATAATGTTACCAAGGGGTATGTACAATCTAGTTAGTATGGTTAAAGATAGCATAGATCCTAGAACGAAGATAGATGTTCATTGCCATAACGATCTAGGGCTTGCACTTGCTAATTCACTTGCTGGAGTTGATGCTGGTGCAGACCAGATACATGTTACTATAGATGGTATAGGAGAGAGGAATGGGATACCAGCATTAGCAGAGACTGCTGTTATACTAACTATGCTTTATAAGTGTAGAAATGATCTTAGGCTGGATATGCTTAAAGATCTCTCAAGATTGATAGAGCAGTATACAGGGATAAAGACTCCAGAAAGTAGGCCAATAGTAGGTGATAGCGCATTCAAACATAAAGCAGGTACACATCTAGCAGCAGTACTTAGAGATCCTAGGGCATATGAGATAATAGATCCTAGAATGGTAGGCAATAGAAGGAGGATAGTATTTGGGGAGTTGGCAGGTAAGAATGGTGCAGCATTCTTGCTTAATATTCTAGGCTTAGATGCAGATTTTAGCAAAGCAGAGAAGTTAGCAAAGGGGTTGAAGGAGTTAAGGTTAGGTGATGTATTGGAGATGTATTTGGATGAGAGCATGGAAGAGAGGATAAAGAATGCATCTGTGCCTTTATAATATTTAGTTTATTCTGTAAATCCTAGTAGATAGGTATATAAAACTACATAATCTGCTCTTCACTATTGAGGTAGTCTAATGAGTATAACATACAAGGATGTTGGGGTTGATATAGCAAAGATAGGCAAGATACACTCCACTATAGCAAGGATAATAGAATCAACCTATAATGATCAAGTAATATCTGGTCATGGACATTATGCCGGGCTTATCAGTATAAGCGATGATCTTGCATTAGCCATACACACGGATGGAGTAGGTACAAAGGCACTTGTAGCATCGTTGGCACGTAGGTATGATACTATAGGGATAGATTGTATAGCTATGAACGTTAATGATATAATATGTATAGGGGCAAAGCCAATAGCCTTCGTTGATTACCTTGCAGTAAGTAAGACAGATCCTAGCATGATAAGCCAGATAATGGAAGGATTAGCAAGGGGTGCAAAGGAGGCAGATGTTCCTATAGTTGGTGGTGAGACAGCTGTTGTACCAGATATGCTAGCAGATAGGCTTAGAGGTATCAAGATAAAAGGTAAAAGCAGACAGGAGGAGAAGAAGAGGAGGAGGGGAAGGAGAAGTAAAGGTGATAATGATGAGATTATAATGGATAATGTATTCGATCTATCTGGTACTGTAATAGGTATAGTTAAGAAGGATGAACTGATCCTTGGTGAAGGTATAACTGTAGGCGATGTTATAGTAGGTGTTGAGAGTAATGGGCTGCATGCAAATGGTTATACACTTGTAAGACATGTGCTCCTGAGCAGATATGGGCTAGATGATGTAGTTGAGGGTTTAGAACACAAGCTGGTTGATGAGTTATTGAAGCCTACAAGGATATATGTGAAACCTGTACTTGAGCTTCTTGATCATGTTGATATACATGGTATGGCACATATAACTGGAGGGGCATTCAGGAAGTTAACAAGGTTGAAGGATGATGTCAAGTTCTCATTAGAGCATACCCCAAGGCAGGAGATATTCGAGTTGATAATGAGACATGCAAGGATAGATGAGAGAGAGATGTATAGTACTTTCAACATGGGTATAGGTTTCTGTATCATAGTCGCAAATGGCGATGAGGATTCTGTTATATCAACCTTCAATAGTCATGGTATAAATGCAAGTGTAGTAGGTAAGGTTGAGGATGGTAAAGGAGTGTATGTTAATGGGATAAGGCTTGTCTGAGATTTTTGAAGATATATTTTAGTATAGCATGAGTTGACTAGATTATTAAATATTGTATACTCTAAATGTAATATCATTAACACACAAAACTCTCTCATGGCAAGAGTTAGAGAGGCTAAGGCTAAGTTTACTGTGGGGCAGACTTGGGGTGCTCTAAGGAAGGCATGGAAAGGCTATAAGATAGCAAAAGTACAGGGCGATAGAGAGAAGATGATAGAGTATGCTCATAAGATAAGGAAGTTACAGAGTGAGTTGAAGATACCTCAAGCAACGTTTCCAGAGTTATCGATAACTTAGTATTATTTGCTGGTAAAAAGAGGATGTAACGATGAGATACAAAACCTTTTTTTATTTAATTATATTTTAATTAATATTTTAAAAATTGAAAAATTGAGGATTACACTCTAACTTACTACTGTTATTGTCTATGTTGTTGTTACTCTTCTTAACTTCTAATTATTTACTCTTTCTACTCTTATACATATAGAGCGTTCCTAGTGTAGAACCTACTAAGCCTATGCTACCTATTATTAACTCAGGCACAACCATGAATGAATGGTTTCTGAAATCAGTGCCAGCAAGATCTATTATATTACCATCCTTGGTGAACTCTGCAACGAACCTGTAATGACCTGCAGTTGGGAAATCACTAGCAGGGAAGTTTATCCAGAAGCATATATCAGTTGGCTGGAAACCTGCATTTTCTGGACAAGGTTTAATATTATCTGCATCACCATCTCTCTTTATTACATTAGGATCTGTTTTATAATCTGGTGTTGGAACACCTTCTGGCAGTAGATAGCAGTGTATATCATTTGCTCCAGATGAAGCATCTATACCTCCTACACACCATATATCCTCCCCAAGCATACCTGGATTCTCTTCATCTAATGAGTTACTATTCTGTATTGCTCTAACCTTGGCATCTGGTTTTGGTTGATCGTCACCTTTCTTTACCCCGGCATAGACACTCTCTGTAAGAACTGTTCCAAATACCAGCACGGTTACTATTGCAAGTGCGCCTAAGAGTATGGGCTTCATTACCATCAAGTATTATATTTATTAGTATTATATAAATCCCCATGTAACTTTTGTTACATAACTTTTGTTACATAATACATGTTCACAATAGTTCTCCTACTGCCTCATAGAGGATATCCCGATAATATAGGTTCTTTTGGTAGGTTCTTTGATCCTTGCTTATATGCTAATTGGTGAGGTCTATGCATACCTGCCTTTGTTGATAGGGTAATGGAGAGCAGTATAGCCTTTAAGATTCCTTGAGAAAGTAAGACCTTGCTGCTGTGCTCTAGGAAGATTGCTAGGGAGATGTTATCATACATGGTTGTACAGAGAACATCAGTAGTATTGAATGGATTGAAGTCTGAAAGGAATTAAGCAGATAGGTGTATGCATGGATGAGACTAGGCAAAGCATTCTACATATTGATGTTATGGATGTTGATTTATACGAGATTATATTATAAAAGAATGAAAACCTCGCCTTTTAAGGCGGGGATAATACTATACAAATAGACTTAAATACTA
>CAZLZM010000006.1:0-23028 GCA_964563995.1 uncultured Nitrosopumilales archaeon | reverse complement strand
ATAGGCATAGTATGAAAGATAGGAAACCCTTTATAGTGTATCAATATGATTGAAAAGTAGTGTGTAAAGGTAAGGTATTCATAGTTGGTGCAGGACCAGGGGATGTAGGACTGCTTACACTAAGGGCATTAGAGGTTATAAAGGGTGCAGATGTTATCCTTTATGATAGACTTGTGAGCAAAGATATACTTGAGCTAGCAGTTGGTGCAGAGAAGGTATATGTTGGTAGAGATGTTGGGGATGATTATAAGCATCAAGAGTATACAAATAGACTAATGCTAGATTATGCATTAAAAGGTAAGAATGTTGTAAGGCTTAAAGGTGGAGATCCTTTCATATTTGGAAGAGGAGGAGAAGAGGCAGAGTTCCTTGCCGATAATGGCATAGACTTTGAGATAGTACCAGGTGTTACATCTGCAATAGCAGCACCAGCCTATGCTGGTATACCATTAACACATAGGGTATTATCGTCAAGCGTAGCAATATTAACTGGACATGAGGATCCATTCAAACAAGAGCATAGGGTAAATATAGCAAAGATTGCAAGTAGTGTAGATACCCTAGTTATACTCATGGGTATATCTAATATTAAGAGTATAGTAGACGAGTTACTTGCAAGTAACATAGAGAAGGATAGGGAGATAGCAATTATAGAGAACGCTACAACACTACAGCAGAGGGTTACTGTATCAAAACTAGCAGATATAGTAAGAGTTGTTAAAGAGAGGGATATAAAGCCTCCAGCAGTTATAGTTATAGGTAAAGTTGTATCTCTTGCAAGTAAGCTTAACTGGTATGATAAAGTGAGAAAAAAGGGATAATGATACCATGAAAAACAATAAAGATAGTATAAGCAATAATAATAGTACAATAGTTATAATAACTAGGGAGCTTAAAAGCAAAGATCTTATATTCGAGTCTATTCTTAGAAGCAAAGGTTTAACATTGTTACAACATAAGGTTATAGATTTGGTTAAGGATGAGCATCAAATCAACAAAGTAATAGAACTCATTCTAACCTCTAGATATGATTACATACTATTCATGAGCAGTAGCGCTGTAAGATTTATCACTGAAGGGTTAAGGTCAATGGGTATGGAGCCTAACATAATTAATAGGGTATGTATAGTTATTGCCATAGGTCCAAGTACTAGGTCTGAGTTGTTAAGTAATGGTGTAAGAGTTGATCTTATGCCCAACAGATACTCTTCCTATGGTATCTTAGAGATGTTTAAGGGTATGAAATGTTATGGTAAGAGCATATTAATCCCTAGAAGTAGAGATGCTAGTAATATACTAGCAGACGGGCTAAGAGCATTGGGTATGAGTGTTAATGAGGAGCATATATATAAAGTAGTGCCTAGCATGCATGAAGGTTGGGGTAAGATAGCTAGAATTATTTGCAATAATGAAGTAAGAGGGGATGTTTATGCTAGTAATAGCAGGAGTGGAGTATCATTCATAATATTTACAAGTTCATCCATAGTAGATATATTCTTCACAGTACTGAAAGGTTACGTTGATGAGCGTAAAGATGTAATCAAGGTTATAAAGGATAATAATGTAAGATGTATAGCAATAGGTCCGTTAACATACAAAGCGTTGTTAAGACATGGGTTGAATGCTATTGTAGCAGATGAGCATACTATAGCAGGTACATTCAAATTATTACTAAACTTACTTAATAATAATGTGGGTAATGTAAGATAAAAGAAATAGAATAATAATATATAGATGTACAATGTTTAAATATGTATAACTATGTTATATTAGTATGGCTCAGGATATAGTTAGGGATTACAGTAAGTACGACTTTAAGGATCCAGTTGATATGTATGTATACATAAGTAAGAAGGGCTTATCTAGAGAGACAATAGAGGAGATAAGTAGGATAAAGAATGAGCCAGAGTGGATGCTTAAGTTTAGGCTTAATGCTTACGAGACATTCCTAAAGTTACCTATGCCAACGTGGGGTGCAGACCTTAGTGCAATAGACTTCAATAACATATACTACTATGCAAGACCAACAGATAAGAAAGGCAAGAGTTGGGACGAGGTACCAGAGAAGATAAAGAAGACATTTGAGAGGCTAGGTATACCAGAGGCTGAAAGGAAGTTCCTTGCTGGTGTAGGGGCTCAGTATGAGTCTGAGGTTGTATACCATAAGCTAAGGGAGGATCTAGAGAAGAAAGGTGTTATATTCTGTGATACTGATACAGCTTTGCAGAAGTATGAAGATATATTCAAGAAGCACTTTGCTAAAGTCGTACCTCCAAATGATAACAAATTTGCTGCTCTCAATAGTGCTGTATGGAGTGGTGGCTCATTTGTGTATGTGCCAGAGGGTGTAGAGGTTGATATGCCATTGAATGCTTACTTTAGAATAAACTCACAGAACATGGGTCAGTTTGAGAGAACCCTTATAATAGCAGAGCCTTACAGCAAGGTGCATTATATAGAAGGGTGCACCGCACCAGTATACTCAACAGAATCATTACATGCAGCGGTTGTAGAGGTTATAGCAAAGAAGGGTGCAACTGTAAGATACACTACATTACAGAATTGGAGTAATGATGTATACAATCTAGTAACCAAGAGGGCTCATGCTTATGAGGATGCAGTTATAGAATGGGTAGATGCTAACATAGGCAGCAAGGTAACTATGAAGTATCCTTCAGTGTACTTGCTAGGTAAGAATGCTAGGGCAGATATACTTAGTGTTGCATTTGCTGGCAAGGGTCAGCACCAGGACACAGGTGCTAAAGCAGTACATCTAGCACCATATACAACATCAAAGATAATAAGCAAATCAGTAAGCAAGGATGGTGGTAGAACCTCGTACAGAGGTTTACTGCATGTTGCCAAAGGTGCAATAGGAGTAAAGTCAACTGTAAGGTGTGACGCTCTGCTTATAGATGAGATATCTAGAACAGATACATATCCGTACATAGAGGTAAATGAGGACGATGCTACCATTACACATGAGGCTAGTGTTGGTAAGATAGGAGAGGATCAGATATTTTACTTGATGAGTAGAGGTTACACTGAGCAAGAGGCTTTAAGCCTAATAGTCTCTGGCTTTCTAGAGGTATTCACAAAAGAACTGCCTATGGAGTATGCAGTAGAGTTCAATAGGCTCATAAAGTTAGAGATGGAAGGTGCTGTAGGATAGTTAACAGTAACATTCTTTAGCAGTGAGAGTATATGAGCAGTTATAGGAGTTTAGCTGTGACTTCGTTTGATGAGGACAAGGTAAGCAGGCTTTATAATGAGCCAGAGTGGTTAAGTAGAATAAGATCTAACTCATTTTCTTACTATAAGAGTTTACCATACGAAACATCTTCATTATTTAATAAATATACTATTGCTAATGTTATAGATGGTAAGGATCTTTTATTACTAGCAGATGATAGATATAAGGCTAGATTAGTGAAGGAGATTGCTCAAAGGATCAACGATCTAAAGAATAGTAGTATAGTGTTACTCCAAGATGGTATTAATATAGATGTTGTTAGCATGCCAGATGATATTAAAGCGGATGGTTTGGTTATAAAGGATATAAAGGATGCATATAAAAGCGAGTACTCTAATATAGTAGAGGCTATGCTAAAGAGATTAGATCCATCTGAGGATAAGTTCTTAGCATTAGAACAAGCATTATTCAACTCAGGTTACTTCATATATGTACCTAAGGGTTTAGAGTTAGAGTATCCTATAACGGTAATAAATGTATTACAAGATGGAGTATCAACATTCTCAATAAATATGCTTATAGCAGATACATCAAGCAAGGTTAAGGTAGTACAAGAATTGTATGCTAGTAGTATTGATAAGAATAATAACACCACTAATAATAATAACAGTAGCGTAACTACCAACGGTAGACAAGGGTACTTTGAGCTTAATATTGCTAATATAAGAGACAATGCTAACGTTGAGCTTATAACTACCCAAGGTATAAACAGTAGCAACTTAGCATACTTTACTAATAGAAAGGCCTTTCTTGCAAGGGATTCTAGGTTTAACTCTTATCTAGGTTTATTTGGTTCCTTTGCTAGTAGATGTAAGGTTGATAACATACTAGAGGGTGCTGGAGCAGCAGCAGAACACTTCAATGTTATATTTGCTAACAATGCACAGACATTCGATGTTACTGCTAACATGATACATATTAAGGCAAATACTATAGGCAGGATACTATCAAAGAGTATAGTGAAAGATACCGCAAGATCTTTATTCAAAGGAATGATAAAGATAGTAAAGGATGCAAAGGGCTCAGAGTCTTACCTTGCTGGTCATGCAATAATACTCAACAAGGGTTCAAGGGCAGACTCTATACCAGCGTTAGAGATAGAGACTAATGAGGTTAAGGCTACACACTCTGCGTCAGTTGCACAGATAGATGAGGAGCAGATCTTCTATATGATGAGCAGAGGGATGAGTAGGGATGATGCAAAGAGGGCGATAGTCTTTGGCTTCGTTGAACCATTGCTTAAGAGGCTAAGCAAGGATGCTAGAATATACACAACTTACCTTATAGACTGTAAATGGCGTAATAGACCACTTATACTGCTATCTGATGATGTTATGAAGGAGATATGGGAGGTTGAGGAGGAGTCTAGAAGGGTTGAGGCAGATATCTTTGAGAAGCATTACAAGTATAGATGAGTATGAGTAGTAATAACAAGAGCATAGGTAAGGGTAAACTGGTATGGGTTAGAGTATGTAGTGTTAATGAACTAAAGGAAGGAGAGATTACTGCTATAGATGTTAATGGTAAAGAGATAATGCTCATAAAGTATAACAACATCATACATGCTTTAGATAGAATATGTACCCATCAATACGCTGATCTTAGCATGGGTTTTATTACTGGTGATGAGATAACATGCCCTTTACACCTATCAAGGTTTAGAATAAGTGATGGTAAGGCGTTAAACCCTCCAGCAGAAAAACCATTAACAGTATATAATGTTAAAATAGATGGAGACTCAGTATACGTATTGATAGGTTGATCAACTATGCTAAGTGTAATAGATGTTGATAGTATAAGGGAGGACTTCCCTATACTTAAGAGGAGGCTTAAGAATGGTAAGAGATTAGTATACTTTGATAATGCTGCTACAACACAGAAGCCAAAACAGGTTATAGATGCTATATATAGCTACTACACAAACTATAACTCAAATATACATAGAGGGGTGCACCAACTAGCAGTAGAGGCTACAGAGGCTTATGAGCATACTAGGGTTAAAGTAGCCAAGTTAATAAATGCATCTAGTAATGAGATAATATTTGTAAAGAATGCTACAGAAGCAATAAACCTTGTAGCATATGCATGGGCTAGAAAGAGTATAAATGCTAAAGATACTATAGTTGTTACTGAGGTAGAGCATCATAGCAATATAGTCCCATGGCAGATAATAGCAAAGGAGAAAGGGGTTAGATTGCATTACATTAGGGTTAATCTTGAGGATGAGGATACTAAGAGCAACTACTCATTGATGCTAGAGGATCTTTACGATGTATTAGCAAGGGATAATGTAAGACTTGTAGCAGTAAGCCATATGTCAAATGTTCTAGGTAGCATAATGCCAGTTAAGGATATAGTTAAGATATGCAAAGGGTATGATAAGGATATAAAGGTTCTTGTTGATGGTGCACAGTCTACTCCTCACATGCCTGTTGATGTTAAGGATATAGGCTGTGATTTCTTTGCTTTCTCAGCACATAAGATGCTTGGCCCAACTGGTGTTGGTGTACTCTATGCTAAGCAAGAGTTGCTAGATTCCATGGACCCTTTCATTGCTGGAGGTGATATGATAAAGGAGGTCCATAAGTATGGTGTAATGTGGAATGATATACCATGGAAGTTTGAGGCTGGTACACCAAACATAGCAGATGTAATAGGCTTTGGTGCAGCTATAGATTACCTTAATACAATAGGCATGAACAATGTTAGAGCATATGAGCATGAGCTTACGGAGTATATGCTATCTAGGTTAGATGAGGTTAAGGATCTTAGGCTATATGGTAGTAGAGATGCTAATACAAGGGGAGCTGTATTTGCATTCAACCTAGCAGATATACATCCTCATGATCTTGCAACTATACTTGATGAGGATGGTATAGCAATAAGATCAGGACACCACTGTGCTCAACCATTGATGGAAAGGTTAGGTGTAACAGCAACATCAAGAGCAAGTCTCTATATATACAATACCAAGGAGGAGATAGATACCTTCATAGAGTCTTTAAATAGGGCAAGGTTGATATTCAAGGTAGGTGATCATTAGCATATGAGCAGTGCTGATATATATAGGGAGATAATACTTGATTACTATAGGAATCCTAGGAACTACGGTAAGTTGGATGATGCTGATGTTGTAGTAAAGGACTCAAACCCATTGTGTGGTGATGAGGTTGAGATGCATATAAAGTTCGAGAATGGTAAGATAAAGGATATCAGGTTCAATGGTAAAGGTTGTGCAATAAGCCAAGCAAGTGCATCTATGCTTACTGAGATAGTTATGAAGAAGAGCATAGAGGATGTTAAGAAGATAGGCAAGGAAGATATACTTGAGAACCTAGGGTTAACTAACCTTGGACCAGCAAGGATAAAGTGCGCCTTATTATCTCTAAAAGTACTTAAGATGGGTATATACTCTTATCTAGCAGATAAGGTAGGAGAGAAGTTAGAAGCATCAAAGGTTAAGGAGGATGCCAATAAACTATATTGATCGATAATTCTTATGACTAAAAATTAGATGATTGTACCAGAAGACTTAATAAAACAATTGTTTTATTATGTGCATGAATAAAATAGGAATTATAACATCCATAATAGTAGCAGTAACTGTGATAAGTGCTTTATTATATATTGCAATAGTTAACAACAACACTGCTATAGGACAGCAAGAGGGTATGGCTGTAGATGTGGTTAGAGATACCGTTCATGTTATACTTGACTTCAAGAGGATAAATGCAAAAGACTTCATACATCTATATGACTCTGCTCCATACCATATAATGAATGGGCATGTAGCACTAAAGATGCCTTGTGATACTGATGGTAATCCTATGCCTAAAGTAAAGGTTATGGCTGGTAATGCTGATATGGGTATGTTCGAAGAACTTAAGATGACTCTACTCGAGAAGGTATCTACAAAGGGTAAGATGTGTGTATGGCATGGTGATCTAGCAAGTACGCATAAGTCTAACACAGCATTTGGGCAGATAACGGATGTTATAATAATGAATGATAGTGATACCTCAGTAAGGTTCCCTATAGGCTCATCTGTAGTAGTTAGTGTTAATGAGATAATGAAGGGTGAAGAGCATAAGGGTGAAGAGCATCAGTAAGAGCATAATAATACCATAATTTTTTCTTTTCTTATACTTTATTAAAAGAGCGTAATATATATATTAAATTTTAAATAATATACTCTATGCTGAGAGTAACAGGAATAAGTATTGTAGTAATTGCATTGCTTGTTGTACAACCATTCTTACCTTTACAGTTAATAAAACCAGCGTATGCTCATGGTCTACACTCAGATACTGTAATGGTAGCTAATCTAAATGGCAGGGCATTAACTGCTAGAATAGATATTTATGATAAGAACCTCATGCCGTTATCATCGATAGATACTAACCATATACCAGATGAGGCAAGGATGAGGATAAGGATATATGATGCTAATACAGATAAGAATATACCTAATGTATCCTTGCTGCTTAGGATAGATTACGCAGGTAAGATGTTAGTGTTAGATAATTTCTTCACACCTGATGGTGAGATATGGCTTAGTATAAAGCCTAATACAACATCGCAAGAGGTTATCATTAGTGCCCCACAAGAGACTACAGGTTTACCAAAGTATATAGGTACACTAAATAATCCAGCACAACTTAAGGGTCCTCTACTAGTCGATGGTGGGTTATATGAGATTAAAGGCGAGATATGGAGTATAGATAGCCCTCAAGTGTTACTTGATCCTACATTGAAGTTTACATCTTATATAACTGTAGCAACTATACAGTCATTTAATATAGGTAATGGTAATGTAGAGGTTAGATCCTTCTATGATAAGATTATTAAATTTGATTACGTACAAGATAAGAGTACAATAGCGTTTAGTATGCCATTCAATTGGGACAAGAAGTATGTGGAACAGATACCTATGTTACATATGGAGAGTGTAATAGATGCCCCTTCGTTGATTGCAGATACATATACTGCTACAGTTAATGGTATTAGACTGCCTAATACAGCAGTGATAACTGATAAATACACTTTGGCAGGTAAACCAATAGTACATATAATGCTTCCAACTAGCATGCTTGTTAACATAAGTGATCAACTTAATAGCATGGGTATGGGTAATAGCAAGGTTGCAGACTTTATGATTGTTCCAGGAGAGAAGGATATAGGCATACCCTTGAAGAGTGAGAACATCAGTACCCTAAGTGCTATGAGTTCAAGCATGAAGTACAATATCAATCTAATCTTACCTCCAAATGATATAATGCAGGGTCAACCAATACAGTTTGGTATAATGATAATGGATGCAGCAACTATGGCTATGAAGGACGTTAAGTATAGGTTCGTTGTACTCAAAGATGGTCAAGAGCTGATAAGGAGAGATAGCATAGCAGCAGGAGGTAGTGGGAACGAGAGTGTAACTTTCCCAACTAATGTAGTTGGTCCAGTAACTATAAAGCTTGAGAATATAGATGGTAGTAATGAGAGTGTGGAGTTCACTGTAAATGTTGTACCAGAGTTTCCATTGTTAGTTATACTACCAATGATACTAGCCTTTGCTGGAATGATAGTATTGGTTAGATTAAAGGACACACTATACAGGTATAGACTACAATAAATAACAATAACAACAGTAATTTATCTTTTTAATAATTATGTAAGTGTTCTTAATATTATGACAGTGTTTGTATCATCAACCCCCTCTATCCTCCTAACTTCATCTATGCACTTATTTATCTCTGATATACTATTTGCACTTACTATTGCTGCTATATCATACTGCCCGGTTATCTCATATACTACCTCAACTCCCCTCAAAGACTTTAGAGTCTCAGAGACCTTTGCCGTGTCTACCGAAGGTTTAACGGATACCAATGTTATAGCACTGGTCTTGTTACTTAATCCCAATTCTATTGTGAACCTCTTTATCACCCCTCTTTCAACTAGGTTTTTTATCCTTCTTCTTACAGCTGACTCCGATAAACCTACAAGTCCTGCTATCTCATTGTAAGGTTTTCTAGAATCATCTTTTAGTATACTTATTATCTTCTCATCTATGCTGTCTATTGCAATGGACATTGCTACCTCATACCCCTCCTCTTCTGCTCTCTATCTAATAGAGTCTCTAATATAGTTAATGCTTTGCCTGCTATATTCTCATCTATCACTAAAGGAGGTAGAAGCCTTATAACATTCCTGCCAGAGTAGAGTAGTAATATGTTATGCTTTAAACCATCCAAGAGTATATCTTTAACATCGAACCTCAACTCTACACCAAGCATAAGCCCTAATCCTCTAACATCTCTTACTATCTTATACTTATCCTTCAACCCTAACAATCCTTCATACATGTACTTGCCTACACTTGCTGCATTATCAACAAGCTTATCATCCACTATGCATTCTAGGGTAGCCTTTGCTGCTGCACATGCTAAAGGATTACCCCCAAATGTATTTGAGTGCTCCCCTACACTTAATGAACCCATAACCTCCTTCTTTGTCAATACTAAGCCCATAGGTATACCTCCTGCTATACCCTTTGCTAAGCACATTATATCTGGAGTTATATCCCAATGCTCTGAGGCCCATAACTTTCCAGTCCTACCAAGCCCAGACTGTATCTCATCAAATATTAGGAGTATACCATACTTGTCACATACCTCCCTTACCCTCTTAAGGTAACCTTTAGGTGGTACATTTATACCGCCTTCTCCTTGTATTGGTTCAAGTATAACAGCACCTATAACTCTATTGCTCTTTGCATCGTTCTCTATAACCTCTTCAAGACTATCAGCATTACCATAAGGTACAAAGGTAACACCATCAAGTAAAGGTTTGAAGGGTTCCCTATACTTACTTGCATAGGTTACAGATAATGCACCCATGGTCTTTCCATGGAAAGAGTTAACCATGGCAACTATTCCATGCCTCTTGCTATACTTCCTTGCTATCTTAATTGCTGCTTCACATGCCTCTGCTCCACTATTACAGAAGAATACCTTATCTAATCCCCTAGATACACTAACTATCTTCTTAAGGAACTCAAGCCTAACATCGTTATAGCATGAACAATGGCATGTTATAAGTCTCTCCGCCTGTTTCTTTATTGCATCTACAACCTTATCGTTACAGTGACCAACCAAAGCAACTCCATAGCCAGCCATAAGATCTATGTACTCTTTACCATAGTTATCCCATATGTATACGCCTTTGCCTCTAACTATATTTATTGGGTATCTTTGGAATACATTAGCAAGGTATAGATCCTCTTCCATGAATCCTTGCATAGATGATGATCCTTTGATGTTATCTTTATTCATTCACATATACCTCTTGATACAGTCATTACCTTAACTCTTTAAATAAGTATCTATAGAGATTAACTCCTATTACCATTACTTATGACTGTACAATTGATATGTTTCAATGCATTGCTTATAGGGTTCTCAACCTTACCTGATGCTATTACTGCTTCTTTAACACCCATACTTAATGCTTCAATGCATGCTAGGACTTTCTTCTCCATCCCATGCCCAATCCTTGGTAACATCTCTTTTGCCTCTTCTAATGTTAAATGCTCTACTAACTTACCATTCATCATAAGACCATTAACATCCGTTAAGAATATCACCCTATCAGCCCTTAAACCACCTGCTATGTAAGCTGCTGCCCTATCACCATCAACATTAAGCATCTCAAACTCATTACCTATAGCAACTGGGGCTATGACTGGTATATAATTTGCATCTAGCAACATGTTAAGTAAAGAAGTGTTAACCCTGCTGATCTTACCTGTATAACCTCCATCTATTGCAACCCTCCTACCTCTCTCATCTATTATGATAAGCCTCTTCTTCCTCTCAGCATTTATTATTGCAGCATCTATACCAGATAAGCCTATAGCATTTATACCATTCTTAAGTAAAAGGGATACTATCTCCTTGTTTATCTTACCAGCCATAACCATAGTGAATATCTCTATGGTCTCCTTATCAGTATATCTACTCCTTATCCCTTCAGGGGAGACTACGAACCTCTGCTCCTTTCCTAGCATATTTGCTATCCTTGTAACCTCTTTGCCTCCACCATGTACTATCACGAATTTATCTTTTCCCTCTTTACTGCTATTATCATTGATGCAAGCAATGTTCTTAATATCATCTATAACACTAGAATGTAATCCATCTACTATACTACCACCGATCTTTATAACTATCATCTAAAACACCACCAATTTAATTAATCAAAAAGGGTTATACTGGTGTTATAGGGGTTAATAATAGCCCTTCAACCTCTCTAAAGCCATACATAACGTTCATACATTGTACAGCAGAACCTGCGGCACCCTTCATTAGATTATCACTTGCAGACAAGGCTACTATTCTAGTATTCTTCTCATCTATATCAAAGCCAACATCACAGAAGTTAGAACCTACAACGAATTTTGGATCTGGATACTTGTATAGTCCTTTGGTATCCCTTATAAGTCTTACAAATGGTTCATCCCTATACATTCCTCGATAAGCCCTCCAGAGTTCTTGTATGCTAGTGCTCCTCTTAAGGAATGCATGATTAGTGCACAGAATACCTCTAACTATATTAACAGCATGAGGCGTCATACTAACCTTAACATCTCTCTTTGCTATTATGCTTAACTCTTGTTCTATCTCTGCTGTATGCCTATGCTTAACTGGCTTGTAGGGTCTAACTACACCATAACGCATTGCATGATGTGTGCCAGATGAGGGCTTGCCTCCAGCTCCTGATGAGCCTATCTTACTATCTACAACTATATGATCTAAATCAATAAGATCATGCTTAACCAAAGGTGCTAATGCAAGGAGTGATGTTACAGCCATACACCCAGGGCATGAGACAAGTTTAGCATTCCTTATCTCCTCTCTATGCAACTCAGGTATACCATATACAGACTTACTCAATAGATCTGGATAAGGATGCTCCCAACCATAGTAGTACTCATATGCCCTCTGATCCTTAAGCCTGTAATCAGCACTAAGATCTATAACTCTAACACCTGTATCGTATAGCTTCTTAACTATCTCAACTGCTTTGCCATGTGGTACTGCAGTAAAGACAAGATCACATCTGCTGTTTAACTTATCTATATCAACAGGGGAGAATGTTAGTTCTGTGAACCCTTTAAGACTTGGATGTACTCTATGCACATACTCACCAGTATACTGTCTAGATGTTACCATAGTTAACTCAACCCTTGGGTGTGTTACAAGTAACCTTAAGAGTTCTCCTCCAACATATCCAGACGCTCCTACAACACCAACCTTAACTGTACTATTGCTCATGCCTTAACCACTCTCATAGCATACCTTATTATCTCTTGCGCTATATCAACGCTACTAACACTGGCAGCACCTTTAAACTCTACTGTATTGTTTACCTCATGTACAAGCAATCCTCTAGACTCATCCTCCATTAAATCAACACCTAATACTCCTTCTCCTCCTACTGCATCTGCAGCCTTTAAACATATATCCTCCAATTCCTTTGTTATTGGGCATAGCTCAGCCTTTCCTCCCCTTGCTATATTAGTCCTCCATTCTCCTTCAGCAGCATACCTATAAACAGCTGTTATAACCCTATCGCCTATAACTATAGCCCTTATATCCCTAGGGGGTCTCTTAATATACTCTTGTAAGTAGTATATCTTGTTCAATGGATTTGACATCTCTTCTCTCATCTCAACTATAGACTCCATCATCTCCCTATCCTTAACGGGAATAACAAGCCTACCCCAACTACCAATTATAGGCTTGAATACTATAGGGTAGCCTAAGTTTGATGCTACCGTTATAGCCTTCTCAGCACTGAATACAAAATGGGTCTTTGGTGTAGGTACATTATGCTTTGCTAATGCTAAAGAGCATAGCAGCTTGTTACCGCAGATCTCTGCAACCCTATATCTGTTTATAACTGGTATGTTAAGTGCCTCCAAACATGCAGTTATATACAATCCTCTATAATGGCTTATACACCTCTGTATAACTATGCTACCAAAGGGTTTAGTGCTGCCATTGTATGTAGTGAATACAAGATCCTTTGCATCAACTAGTTTAGCATTGTAACCCAACTTCAATGCTTTATCTAGCAACTCCTTCTCTTCCCACCTTAGCCTATCAAATATTATGGTAATATCTATTGAGTTCCCGTAATCAGTGCTATTACCAATGTTATTAGCATTAAAACTCATACCAACCAATTCACTCACCCCAATCCTCCCCTACGCTCTCAGCCTTTTTCAATTCAATACCCTTGCTTGTATGAGTAACCTCATAGTTTGTTCCACAGTCTGGACATGTGATTATCTCACCATCAACTACATCCTCTGGTATGCTAATATCTCTATCACACTCTAAGCATCTAACCTTCATAATACTCACCATTAGAATAACTATTACTGTTTTTATCTCTCATTCTCCTTCTAATCTTATTTGCTACTATTGATTGTAAACCCCATAATTCAACGAAACCCTTTGCTAGACTCTGATCAAAGGTTGAACCTCTTCCATAGGTTGATAACCCTTCATCATACAACGAGTAACTTGAGCTTCTAGAGACTACCCTTAATGCACCCTTGTACATCTTTAATGTTACCTTACCATTAACATATCTCTGAGTAGAGTCTATAAACTTATCTAGATCTTCTCTCAATGGTTCAAGCCATAAACCAGAGTATGTAAGCATACTCCACTGCTGTTCAACATATCTCTTGAACCTTAACTGATGATTTGTTAATACCAACTTCTCAAGGTCTTTATGTGCCTCTATTATTGCTATCGCTGCAGGAGCCTCATATACCTCCCTAGATTTTATACCTACTACCCTATCCTCTATATGGTCTACTATACCTACACCATGTTTACCTGCCTGTATGTTAGCATAATCTATAAGCTTAATAGCATCATGGTAATCATTACATGAGATATCATCTATAGCAATAGGCATACCATTATCAAATTTTATACTCATATAGTATGGCTCATCTGGCATATCCTTAGGATTAACCTTAACCCATCTGAAAGCATCTTGTTCAGGCTCTGTATCAGCATGCTCCAACATTCCTCCTTCTATAGCTCTACCCCATAGGTTCTGATCTATGCTATACTTCTTAGCCTCTTCTGCTACCTCTATTCCATGCTCTCTAGCAAACTCAAGTTCTTGTTCTCTATTTAGGTTCATATCCCTAACTGGGGCTATTATCTTACAATCAGGCATCAAAGCCTTCATAGTTATATCAAACCTTAACTGATCATTACCCTTGCCTGTGCAACCATGCGCAAGTATATTTGTACCCTCTCTTCTTGCTATTGAGACTACCTTCTCTGCTATAAGCGGTCTTGCGAGAGCAGTTGCTAATGGATACTTGTCCTCGTAAAGTCCATTAGCTTTTATACATGGCATGACATAATTACTTATGAACTCAGCCTTTGCATCTATAGTGTAGTGCTTTATTGCACCTGCAGACTTTGCTCTATACTCCAAGGCTCTAAAGTCATCACCTTGCCCAACATCTACAGTTACTGTGATAACATCATAACTGTATTTAACCTGTAACCATCTTATTGCTACTGTTGTATCCAAACCACCAGAGTATGCTAGCACAGCCTTCATAGAAGGAATGTGAATATAACACTACATTTATATTTTTTGTTCTATTAAAGCCAATATTGGTGATAACGACTAATGTTGGTCAAACAAAGTATAACTAGAAGTGTTAAGGCTATAGTTGATAACGATCTAGCGTTCCAAGATGCATTGCAGAGAGGTTACGTTAACTATAGTGCGATGGCTAGGATGATAAAGCCTAGTATATCTGCAATTCTAGGCAAGGATGTTAGCATAGATAGTATAGTAACTGCATTGAAGAGGATAAGGAGCAGTTACATAACACCTAGTAAGGGTATAAGTAGAATAATATCAGGGAGCAAGGTTAATGTTAGAACCGATGTGGCAAAGATATCAATAGTTAAGAGTAGAAGCACTATAGAGAAGATATCTATGCCATTAAGAGAGTATTACGACTCGTTCATAAGCGTATCTGAGGGTATAAAGAGTGTTACAATGATATTTGATGATATAATACTTGAGAAGATGAAGGCTTTATTTAATGAGTATTTGCTTGAGTATGAAAGTGATCTAGCTGCTATAATAGTTGAGAGCCCAGAGGAGATAATAAAGACACCAGGTTGTGCGTTAGTATTCTATAATCAATTAGCGAGGAGGAAGATAAACATAGAAGATACAATAAGTTGCTATACAGATACCATAATAGTGGTTAAGATGGATGACGTAGCTAGGGCATTCAATGCATTAACTGAGCTTATAGTAGAGAATAGAAATATAAAGGAACAGCAATAGGCAGGGTATTAATTGATAAAATAATTAATAGATAATAAAATGAGAAATAGCAAACTACATCAAGAAGTCACACTAACAGGCATCTTGTACCTTACAACATACGATATACCATCCTTAGCATAAACTCCATATACCATATCAGCATTTGCTACAAGTGTATCCTTCAATGTAACCATTAATATCTGACTCATCTTTGCCCTATCTTTTACTATCTTCTTCAATCTTTCAGTGTTTATGCTATCCAAATGAGCATCTATCTCATCAAATAGGTAGAATGGCGCTGGTCTCAGTGATTGTAATGCTAGCAGGAATGTTATGGCTGCTATGGTCTTCTCTCCTCCACTAAGTGAGTTTGATTCTCTGGCTGGTTTGTTAGGGAATTGTAGCATGAATACTATACCTGAAGAGAAGATATCCTCTGGCTTCTCTATCTCTAACCACGCTGAACCTGTGTTATCTGTCATAGTTGCAAATATGCTCCTAACCTCTCTATCTATGCTACTGAACGCATCAAGGAATAACTGCTTCTTCTCACTGTCTATCTGTTCAATGAACCTTACTATGGAGTTCCTCTCCTCTTCTAATTGATTCTTCTTCTCAGATAATCCTCTATACCCTTCTATTAGTTGCATGTAACTCTTGTTTGCAAGTTGATTTACATAATTCTTCAGTTCATCTCTCTCTATTATAAGTTCATTCAACAGTGCCTCACTATTATTATTGCCATTGCTATTATACTCATCAATAACTATTGTATCTGAACCTAATGCTACTATCTCTCCTTTAACCCTTTGCTCATCAGCTATTAGATCACTCAATTCTTTGTTACTTAATGCAAGGTCCCTTTCTAGCATAGATAATTGCTTACTTAACATTCTTTCTTCCTCTCTTAACCTCTTTAAATCATTATCATATGCATTTAATTTATCTATGTAGCCTATTGATGAATTAATGATCTCTTGCTCTTTATCCCTTACAGCCTTTAACTCCTCTTCTAATAACACCAACTTTTCCTTACACTCTTTAACTATCCTTGCACTATCTTTAGCCTGTTGTTTTGCCTGCTCCATCTCTTTTACCATATCATCCATACGCTTTACAATATTCTCTCTCTGTGCACTCTTAGAAGATATCTGTGTTAGAATATCTCTTATATCTCTCTCAATAGAATCTAACCTATTTATAATGCTGCTCTTCTCTCTTACAATAGCATTTATTGTATTAAGTAATGATTCACTTTGCATATTAAAAGATCTTAGCTCCTCTTCTAATATTGTAATATCCTTCTCAATATCCGATCTCCTTAATGTTAATGATCCAATACTCTCCTTTAAATTGATTTTATCCCTCTCTAATTTATCTATTTTAACATATATATCTTCCAATGATTCTTTACTCTTCTTTAACGAGCTTAAAGCGTGTTCATGTTCTAAGTCTAATTTTATCAATTCTTGTTCAAGTAAACCTCTTCTATGGTCTAAACTCGATAGAATGTTCTCCATCTCCTTAACATTTGCTCTCTTCTTATCTATAACTTGCTTTAATAATTCCAATGCACTACTAAGATCATTTACAGATCTACTGTTAAGTAATAACTTAAATATGCTGTTTATCCTGTTAGTTAGATCAACTATCAATGCATGTAACTTTGGCTCAAATAACTCGCCATTATGTGTTACAACTCTATAACCATCTTCTGCAAGCTTTATAGCTTCTTCAAGATCCTCAACTAATAGAGTATCATTAAATATGAACTCCTTAAGCCCTTTATGCTTGCATTCTATAAACTCTGCTACTCTTCTTGCTCTTATCTTTGATTCCTTACTACTATTATCATAGCTATAAGCCAAGTCTAGTATATCAAGAGGTATTATAGTTACCTTTGAAAGCCTATTAATCTTTATATACTCTAAGATGGATAGCATGGATTTAACATCCTTAACCACTATAGCATTAAGCCAGTTTGATGCCGAGGCTATAACAGCGCGCTCATACCTTTTATCCCATGATATTAGATTATGTACTAATCCAACTATGTTAAACTGCTTAGCATTACTTAATAGAGATGCTATAGCATTATCCTCTCCATGCATTGCAGTCTCCATTATAGTCTTATATCTTGTTGTTATCTCTTTGGCTCTATTAAACAAGAGTAGGGCATCGTCAAGTTGTTTGTTAAGCCTATCTCTCTTTTCCTTGACTCTAGTATGTTCAGATCTAACATTCTCTAACTCTTGGATTATGTTACTTCTAGCATTCTTTAGTTTAGTAATTAGATCCTCTAACGCATTAATATCATTGCTTAAGCCTTCCCTTCTCATTTCCAACTCTGCTGTATTACTATCTAGAATCTTTAACCTCTCATTCATAGAGGCTATCTGTAACTCTATGCTAGCATAGGCATCCTTTAATGCTATAATCTTTTCATTGATCTTGTTCATACTTGCCTTTACGTAATTATTCTTACTAGTTAACTCCTCTAGTTTAGAATTAATATTAACAAGCTGAGAATTTAACATCTTTTTCTTATCCTCTAACTCTACTAATTTATTATTTAATATAGCAATATCCTTATCAATTGTAGCAATCTTTGCTTTTAATACTTCTCTCTCCTTTATAATTTTGCATATCGTATTCCCTAGAATTGGTATTCTACTCTTGTTAGTATCAAGCATTACTCTTAACTGTTCAACCTTAAACACTATGCTAGATACCTTCTTACTTATCTCAGCCTTTGTTCTTGATACACTATCAACTTCTTTCATAAATTTAATCTTCTCAGACTCAACTGTATTTATTCTACTCTTTATAACCTCTAGCTCCTTACCTACCCTTGCTATCTCTTGCTCTCTATCCTTTATCTTATCCTTCAGCATAGATATCTTTAGGGTTAGGTTCTTTAATGTTCTAGTTAACTTTATGCTCTTCAATCTTGCTATCTCTTGCTCTAGGAACTCAAACCTTAACTGATCATTCCTCTCCTTCTCTAACTCATCTATCCTCCTTCTTATCTCTCCTATCCTTGCCAATGCAACCTCTAACTTTCTATCAGCCTCATCTAACTGCTTCTTTGCCTCCTCCTTCTTCTCATCAAAGTATGATAAGCCTAGTATATCTTCTATTATCCTCCTTCTTTCTTCCCTGTTAAGCTCTGCTATACGCATAACCATTCCTTGCTGTACTATATTAAGCCTGCTTGCTGATACAAGTGAGGCCTCTAGCATATTTGTTAGTGTTGATCTACTAACATGTTTTCCATTAAGGTAATACTCCGACTCATTACCATCAATGCTTATCTCTCTTGCTATGCTTACAGTATCTGAATCTATTGGGATGCCTCTATCACTGTTATCAAATGTTATACTTACCCTTACCCTCTTTGCCTTAGAGTTGCCATTATCATGTATCAATGAATGTAATCTATCTACCCTTAATACTCTACTGCTATTCTCTCCTAATGCAAATGTTATTGCATCAAGTATATTGCTCTTGCCAGATCCATTTGGACCAGTTATGCATACTAAACCTTTATCAAGGTTTAGTATTGTATGCTTCCCAAATGATTTAAAACCATTTATCTCTACCCTCTTTATATATACCACGTGTAGTGTTTATTGAGGATAAATAAATAAGTGTTAGGCAAATTAATTTATGTAGATAAGAAGCTTGAGTTTATCATAATCATGATCTCAGGGTTATGACTAAATAAAGAACAAATAAATAATTATTTTATTATCACATGTTCTTAAGCACATATATACCTAAGAGGTTCATGCAATTACTTAATACTATAGTATATGCTTTTATAAGATACAATCTAGCCTCTTTAATAGCCTCATCATCTTCATGTAACACTGGAACATGTTCATAGAACTCATTGAATAGTGAGGCTAGTGAGTAGCAGTACTTTGCTAATGGTTTTGGGGATAAGCTCTTAACTGCTTCCTCAACTATTAGATCAAACCTTGCAATAGCCTTTATCAATGCAACCTCTTCACGCTTATTAAGCAGATGTGTATTTGCTACATCAATATTGCAATCATAGTTATCCTTCCCAGCCTTCTCAAGTATCCTATATGCTCTTGCATAAGCATACTGTATGTACTGAGCAGTATCACCTTGAAGGTTAAGTGCATCGTTTATATCAAATGTTATTATCTTATCAAGATCATGTTTAAGCATTATATACCTTATAGCACTAACGGCTATCTTCTCAGCAACATCATGCATCCATCGCTCATCAGCCTCTGGGTTCCTTAACTTCACCTCTTCATAGGCTTTACTATGAAGCATATCTAACATGGTATCAGCGTTTATGTATATACCCTCCCTTCCCTTCATATGCATAAACCTTCTATCACCTATATCTATGTTAAGCATCTTTGCTGTATTTGCACTTAGTGCAACAACCTCATATGCCAAGTGTATATATCTATTGTTATCATAGCCAAGCATAGATAGTATCTTTGCTATTATACTCTGAAGCCTACTCTGCCTAACATCTATTATAGTTATTGCTTGATCAGCGTTGCTAAAATCTATACTCTCACCATTCTCTTGCAAAGATGTAGCATATAGAATAGTGCCATCATACTGAATAGTATACTTAACATACTTGAATGGAGACTCTATAGCCCCTAACTTCCACATAGCATATGGTATATCCTTTGCTATATATGTTGCAGTACCATCACTCCTAACAAGTACTTTCTCTTCTCCCTCTACACCAGCCTTTATAACTATACAACCATTGTACCTGCTACTTGGATCATTAACATACTCAACTAACCCTTTATCCTTTATCATCTCTAGTGCTCTATCCCATAGTCTAGATGCTATTATCTGAGACTCAAAGTTAAGGCAATCGTATCTAGCATAAAGCCTCCAGCATGTTTTCAACTGCTCATTCAACACCTTGCTAGTTATCTCTCTTGCAAATCTTGCTATATCTGACTCATAATCTTCCATAGCCTTTAGTACTAACCTTCTCTTCTCAAGTAGTGAGCTGTCATATTCATACATCTCATTAACCTTAACATACACATCATCTCCACAATAATGATCAAACTTCTTATTACTATGCAGTGGCATGTTGAGGAACTTGAAGCCTACTATTATATCAGCAACCTGTAAGCCAGAGTCATCTACATAGTTCAATACATATGCATTGTATCCTGTAAACCTTAACAATCTATATATGCTATCACCAAGAACTAGATTCCTAACATGCCCTATATGCAATGCCTTATTAGGATTAACACTAGTATGCTCAACTAAAACCCTCTTACCATTGCCTATGTTCAATGAACCATATCTATCTCTTTTAGAGAATACATGGTTAAGTGTGTTCTTTGCAAATCTTGCTATATCTACCTTGAAGTTAATGTAACCGTTGAGTATGCTAACATCACTTATTAAATCTCTTACTCTTATATGGTTCTTTATATTCTCTGCTATTACAGAGGGTTTTTCTCTAATCAACTTAGTTAGTTGGAATGCAACGTTTGATGCAAGATCACCATATTCTTCTTTGGTCTCTGTTATTGTGTAATCTACTTTAGGATAATTAAGCCTATCTAAAGCATAATCTATCAACTCTCTTGCCTCCATTATCAATGTTCTTGTAGTCATATCCATTTACCTCAATAGGTAATGATAACAGATTATCAATACCATAAATATTATTTTATTTTTATTACAACGAAATATCATTTATTTTGTTTAAAAACTCTTCCAACTTTAGATCGTTCTTCTTACCTGTTAACATATCCTTAACTATAACATAGCCATCTTTAAACTCTCTCTCAGCGAATATTATTGAAGTGATATACCCTTTACTTGATGCATACTCCAACTGCCTCTTAAGGCTGCCATCTATACACTCACTACGTATGCCCTTATCCCTTAGCATAGATACAGTTCTTATAGCATTGCTCTTAAGTTCTTTGCTAGTATAAGCAACGAATACCCCTCTATCCATATAAGATTTGATTACCTCATTAGTCTTTAACCCATACTTTTGCTTTAATAATGCGATTATCCTCTCAACTCCTCCAGCAGCTCCAGTGGCACCTAGATCGGCCCTTCCAAATACAATTGGTAGCTTATCGTATCTACCTCCGCCTACAAGTGCTAAACTACTAGCGCTAGAGTATACCTCAAATACTATGCTAGAGTAGTAGTCTAACCCTCTAACTATACCTATGTTTACATTAGCATCTATACCTCTAGCCTTTAATGAGTCTAGTAGTGTAGTTAACCTTGTTAAGTCCAGTCCCTTAAGATGCTCATCGTTTAACGTATCTATACTGCCTCTCACCTTTGCAAGATCTAATAGAACCTTAAGTTTACCAGAGTCTAAACCCTTAGATGCGTACTCTTGCACTATCGAGTTCTCATCTTTCTTTGATAGCTTATCTACTGCCCTAAGCATATCCAATACCTTATCCTCATCATCTATACCTAACTTCTCTCTTATGAACTGCTCAACCAATGCTCTATCAGATACCTCTATACTAACATCTATACCCAATAGTTTAAAGTAGTGTTTAACGAACTCTATAACATCTGCATCAGATTCTATGCTAAAGTTATCATATATCTCAATATCCCACTGATGGAACCATCTATACCTTCCTTGTTGAGGCTCGTCGTAACGCCATACTGAACTGAAAGCAGCAAGCTTTGCAGGTAGCTTTACATCCCTCCTACCTGCTATATATCTTGTTAAACCAACTGTTAGATCAAATCTTAATGCTACATCTCTCCCTCCCTTATCCTTGAATGCGTATATCTCATCTTTTATCATTGGACCACTCTTAGCCTCTAGAGTAGATAGCATCTCTAATGGTGATGGTTCCATAAGGTTGAACCCAAAGAGTCTACAGCACTCCATGAACTTGTTCCTAGTATACTCTATAAGCATGTACTCTTCATACTCTATATCTCTCATCCCTCTTGGGAGCTCAAACCTTCCCATCTTCTAATGTATCCTCTATTTATTCATATACGGAGATTAAAAATCTTCCTAAATTCTATATCTTCTGTAACAGATATTATTTCCATATTATATCGCAAATTTATATTATATCTCTTAGTTTGATAAGATTTATTTATATTTATTATATACCATCTACTGTTAAGTAGTGGAAAATCTTTTATATTTTATTAACAGATAGAGTTTATGCTTAAGCAACTTAAAGTGTTAAGTTCATGGTCCTTGAATAGACTACAAGGCAAGAGGAGACCATTGGTAGCAACATTTGCATTAACAGGGTACTGTAACTTTTACTGTCCAATGTGTCCATTTGGAGACCCAAACAAAGAAGCACAGTTAATGCAAGCTATGCAGAGGGATCTTAACACCGAGC